>JAUTXB010000200.1 GCA_030838245.1 Acidimicrobiaceae bacterium | reverse complement strand
AGGCCTGATGATCTCCGCTATCGACAAACATCTGGTGCTGGGAATCGTGCTCATCGTGGTTGGAGCCCTCGCCATCATGGCCACCCCGGTCCTGACGCGTCGCATGCACAGCCAACACCTGCGAAGTGGTAGCTCGTCGGCGCGCCTCCTGGCCGTCGCCGGGGTCATCATTGCCGTGGTCGGCGTGCTGTTGACGACCCGCACGATCTAGTGCGGGCTCTGTAGCAGCTGGCGCAGGAGAGGCACGACGTCCTCGGCCAGCGCGACGATTTGACGACGTGCATTGTCGGGGTTGATGCCGGGGAGGTGGATCCGGAGGTTGATGGCGTCGGCGCCGACATCCGCCATCGTCCGGTGCAGGGCCTCGGCCATGGACGCTGGGTCTGTCCCGGTCAGTGTCTGGTCGGCGGCGAACGAACCACTCGAGTAGCTCTGGTAGACCCGTCGCTGCTTTTCGACCAGCTCGGTCAATGGCTCACCCAGCCACACGCGGCGGATCAGCATCTTGGTTTGCGTGCCGCCGGCCTCGTCGTACGCGGCGCAGAACGAGGCCAGGCGTTCCACCGTGGACATCCCCTCCATGAGTATGCCGGCACCGCACCGAGCCGCCCGTCGAGCCGCCGCAGTCGAGGCGGCTGCGCTCAGCACGGGAATCGGCGTGTTCGCGCCGAGCCGGAGGGCCTGATCTCCTTCCAGGCCTCGAAGATTGCGGCCCGACAGCATGTCGATGACCTCGGGCAGCGCCGCCTTGAACCGAGGTACAGCTTCGCTCAGGGGAACCTCCATGGCCTCGAAGTCGAGTGGGAGGGCGCCGGCGCATACTCCCAGGCCCACCCGGCCGGGATGTCGGGCGTTGAGCCAGGCCACTTCTTCGGCCACCTGGGCTGTCGGGCGCAAAGGAAGGACCATCGGGCAGGGAGCCGCCCAGCCCTGTTCGTGGTCCTCCAGAATAAAAGACGTCATCTGGAGCGGGTTGCACAGGTAGCCGGCGAAGCCGCCGTGGTGCTCGCTGGTCATGATCCCGTCGAACCCGTTGGCCAGGGCCAGCCCGGCCTGCGCACAGAGCTCCCGAATCACTTCTGCCGCGCCGAGCTCGTTGTGCGGGTAGAGGCGCATGGAGACCGATCCGGGCGCGAATGGTGTGGTGGTTGGCATCAACCAGGGTCTACCGGATGGCCGCGGTCGGCGCCATCTCGAAAGGACGGTCGGGGACTGGTCTCCGGCCGAGATTGCTAGCGTTCTGACGTGACCAGAGGATCTCGCTCGTCCAGTAGCCGGTCAACCGACGGTTCCCGGACACATGAGGCGACGGGCGACGTCCACCGCGCCCGGTTCGGACCGGTGACGCTCCAGTTCGATGACTCTTGTCTGGTGCCTCGTCCGTGGACGATCGAGCAGAGCAACTGGGCGGCAACCGTGCCCGACATCCCTCCCGGCCCCATCCTGGAGTTGTGTGCCGGTGTGGGCCAGATCGGGCTCATTGCCGCCATGCTGACCGGACGGCGCCTGGTCCAAGTGGACCGAAACCGGCGGGCGTGCGAGTGGGCTCGGATCAATGCCGAACAAACCGACCTGGCTGATCGAGTGGAGATTCGCCACGGTGACATGGAGCACGCCGTGGCGGTCGATGAGCGGTTCGCCATCATCCTGGCCGACCCTCCCTACGTGCCGACATCCGAGGTGGCGCTGTTCGACGATCCGGTCATGGCTATCGACGGCGGAAGGGATGGACTCGACCTGGCCTGGGGGTGCATGCAGCTAGCTGAGGACCACCTCGATCCCGGCGGGCTGCTTTCCGTGCAGCTCCGAGGGCGAGAGCAGGCTGCGGCACTGCTGGCCATGTACCAGCGTTCCTCTCGGCTCGGACTGGTGCCCGACGGGGTCCGGGCCTGGGGGAGTGATCGAGCAGTTGCCCACTACCGGGCGGTGGCTCAGTGTCCAAGCACCGGGTGGGGAACGTAGGGCTCTTCGAGGCGACTGATCTCGTCGTCGTCGAGCGAAACCTGCTCGGCCGCCAACGCATCTTCGAGGTGGCCGAGCTTGGTGGCACCCACGATGGGAGCGGTGACGCCTCGTTTGTGGAGCAACCAGGACAGCGCCACCTGGGCGGCGGGAAGACCGCGCTCGGTTGCCACTTCGGCCACCCGCTCCACGACGTCGAAGTCGGTCGGCTGGTTGTAGAGGTAGTCGGTGAATCCGTCGGTGTCCGACCGGGTGGTTCGCTTCTCGCCGTCCCGAGTCCTGTTGCCGGCCAGCACGCCGCGGGCCAATGGGCTCCACGGGATGACGGCGACGCCCTGGTCGATGCACTGAGGGATCATCTCGCGTTCCTCTTCGCGGTAGATCAAGTTGTAGTGGGGCTGCATGGAAACAAAGCGGGTCCAGCCGTGCTGGTCGGCGACGTGTTGGGCCTTGGCGAACTGCCAGGCGTACATGGAGCTGGCCCCGATGTAACGAGCCTTGCCCGCCCGGACCACGTCGTGCAGGGCCTCCATCGTCTCCTCGATGGGCGTGCGCCTGTCCCATCGATGGATCTGGTAAAGGTCGACGTAATCGAGATCGAGGCGTTGCAGGGAGGCGTCGATGCCCGAGAGGATGTGCTTCCTCGACAAGCCTCCGCCGTTCTCTCCCGGCGTCATAGGCGAGAACACCTTGGTGGCGATGACCACCTCGTCCCGGGTGAGGAACTGCTTGAGCAGCCGGCCAGTGGCCACCTCGCTCGCTCCGCCCGAATAGGTGTCGGCCGTATCGAAGAATGTCACGCCGCCCTCGACGGCGGCCCGGACGATCGGCTCGGCGCCGTCCTCGTCGAGGACCCACGGGCGGTCGCTGTCGTTTCCGTAGCTCATCATGCCCAAGCAGATTCGCGACACGCGTAGTCCGGTCGAGCCAAGATTCACATAGTTCATACTCACCTCACGATGGGGGACGCGGGACTGCTTGGTATCGGGCAATGCCGTGGACGTTAGCTGTCACGGCACGTCAGGAGATCAGGAGACTGGAGGCACAAGAATGAATTAGAACTGCCTGACCTGCGGGAAAACAGGTCAGGCAGTTGCGTTCTTCATGGTAGCCAGTTGAGACCAGGTGTCGTCGACCCTCTCCGGGTCCTCAAGAGTCGTTCCGAACTGGGCCGTGTGTGGCTCGTTGTCGGCTGACAGCCGCCCACTATCCGGCGGAAAGTGACCGCAGCCGGTCCGAGCCGGCTTTGACGGCTTGGGTCTCGTGATCGAGCATCAGGGCCAACCGGTCGGCGTCTTGGGTGGAGACGGCATGGAGGGCGGCGATCGCCGCCTCGGAGACCATGTCGGCTTGCTGGGAGATGCGGTTGGTCTCGATCCGGGCTCGGGCCAGATCATCACTCGATGCCCGCATCGACAACAGGGCGAGCTGTTGGTCGTGTCGCCGAGACAGGTCTCGGAGCTGGCCGGCCAGAAAGGCCAGATCGCCGACCGGTGCCCCGGTCGCCTGGGCGGTGGTCAGAGCGGCGTGGGCGGTGTCGACGTGGGACCACAAGTCCTGACGCAGCGACAAGGCCTCACGCCGCGGCCCGCTGCTGGTCATTCGCCTGAGCCCGAGCGTCCGTCGGTGCATATGGGCATACGTCACCGTTGCCGTCGCCGGCCGTGGCGCGGGGATCCCACCGGGGAAGACCCGCGACAGGTGCGAATGCACCCTTCGGAACCAGCGGGTGACCCGCCAGGTCACCCACACAGCCAGGGCGAAGAGCCCGAAGATGCCCAGGGCGGCCAGGACGATTGCCCCAGTCCGAAGTCCGTTCATGTTGTCTCCTCGCCGTCGCGGGCCACAATGCTTCCTACGCCACAGTCTCCCGCGATCTGGCGCCCGCGCGGGTTCGGCCACCGGATCGCCCCCGAACCGCCGGGCGCCGGCACCGCCAGATCCGTGATCGTTCGGACCTGGCTGGCCAGCATCAACCCGTGGTCGTGGTGGTGCCGCCCAACTTGGCGATGTCGATCGAGTTGGAAGGGACCGTCGGGTTCACCGGCCTGTTGTAGTTGGTGAAGGTGAGCGAGGTGCCGCTGGCGGCGATCTTGACGATGTAGGGCTTGCCCGTGGTGGCCACGTAGATCGTGCCCCCACCGCCCCCGCTCGTGTCCTTACCGGTGACGGCGATGACGTTCTGCCCGTTGATCGTGCCGGTCTTGCCCTTGGTGAAGGTGGTGCCCGACGTGACGGAGAACTGCCCGGTGACCTGTTTTGCATCGAGCAGGTTGACGATGCTGGCAAAGTCGGCATCGGTCACCGGGGCCGATAGCCACCGGTTCCCGATCAGCTGGGCCGCGGCTTGTCCCTCATTCTTGGTCCAGAAGGCCTTGGTGGACCTGAAGTACACCGTATTGCCGACCTTTTTGAGACTGATCGGCTGGCCGCCCATGGTGATGGTCCCTTGGCCGTTCCCCGAAGTGCTGACTGACATCGTCAGCCTGGCGCTCTGCCCGCCTTGGTTGGTCGTACCGCCATAGGTGAATGATTTCGCTCCGGTGGTGGCCGCAGCGGCCGCCGTCACAATCTGAGTGCCAGTCTGGTTGGCCACGCCGTTGTCCGAGCCGGCGGCGCCTGCTGGGCTGACGATGCCCAGTGCCATGACCCCCGGGGCGGCAACGAGCAAGAGTGGTAGGTAGGTGCGACGACGCATTGGTTGGTCCCTTCGATCAGGCGCCCGGTTCGAGTTCCAAGGGGGGCCACCGTTGCCTTGGATGCCACTCCATCCTTCGATGAATGTAACGATCTAGTGACAATCTACGCCATAGGGCGTCACGATGCTGGGATTATCGACCTTTGTAGCCACAGTGCGTGATCTGACCGCCGAGTACGGCGACGGCGACGACAACCGTCAGATTGCTGCGAACGCCTCCACTACCTGGCGGCGCCACTGCTCCAAGAAGGGTCCGCGTTCCGTCGGGGTCTTCCCCAGCCGGACGACCACCAGGTCGAGCCCGGGCGAGATGAGGATGGACTGGCCCTCGTACCCTGACGTCCGAAAGCTCCCGAACTCGTCGCCGAGGACCCACCAGTGGGCGCCGTAGAGGTCGCCGTCCTCGGGATCGACCGAGTGGGGGAGGCGGCCATGATCGACCCAGCCCTCCGGAAGGAGGCGGTGACCGTCCCAGACGCCGTCTCGGAGGTAGAGGTACCCGAACCGGGCGAAGTCACGGGCGGTGGCGTGCACCATGGAGGACGCCACCCAGGTCCCGGCTCCGTCGAACCCGGCCACTGCCGACCGCATACCGATCTGTTCGAAGAGATGTCGTTCCAGGTAGGACCGGTACTGGTCACCATGTCCCACCGATCGGGCCACGATGGCCGAGATCACGTTGCTCGTCCCGCTCGAATAGCTGAAGCGGCTCCCGGGGGCGACGAAGAGCGGCTTGGCCTCGGCGAACGCAGCCATGTCCTCTTGCCCTGAACCGAACAGCATGTCGATGACATCGGAGGGGGAGCCGATGATGTACTCCTCGACGAAGTCGAGCCCGTCTCGCATCTCGAGCATGTCTTGCAGAGTGATGGCACCACGGGGATCACCGGCTCCCTGCCACGCAGGCACCGGGGCCGGTGCGTCGAGGGTAAGACGCCCGTCGCCGATCAGGGTGCCGACGATGGCGTGCAGCATCGACTTCGCCATCGACCACGAATGCAGCCTGGTGTCGGGTCCAATCTGTTCCGACGGCCCGTCCCAGCGCTCGAGCACGCCGGCGTAGCGTTCGGCCACCAGCCGGCCCCGATGGATGACCACCGCCGCGTACGTACTGGACAAGGGACCGGCCTCGTCGAAGAGCTCGTCGAGCAAAGGGACCAGGGACACACCGGGCGGGACGTCGCCTCTGGGCCACTCCTCGGTCGGCCACGGCGAACCGGCGGGCTGGGCGGCCAGCGCGACATAGGGCACCTCGATCGCCTCTGGTTCGCCCATCGGGCCAGCATCGCAGACTCCGTCACTTGGAGTCGGTGACGGCGCGACTCTCGTCCTCGAGCTGTTCCTGGCGCGGGTGGTTCTGGCGAGCTCGTGGTTTGCGACATCGCCGCAGTGGGCATCTCACTTCTAGCGGCAGTGGAACGGAATTCGTCTGCCAATTCGTTTGTTAGGGATGTAGTGAAGCCAGTTGAGGAACCGGCAAGAGCGAGCTTGTCCCAATCCTGGGAGGAGGCCTGGCCTGGGGCGCCGGACACCGCTCCGCAGGGAAGGTGTCGCTTCGTCGTCAGCCCGCCACGGAACTTCCTTTACCCGGCTTTGCTCCTCTTGCTGGCCGAGGAGCCTCGCCACGGATATCTGCTCTGCGATGCACTACCCGGCCTGGGCCTCGGCCGGGTGGACCGCCCGAGCGTCTATCGGGCACTGGCCGAACTGGAGGGCGACGGATTGGTGCACAGCTGGGACGCGGCACCGACGGCCGGCTCCACCCGTCACGTTCATGCCGTCACGCCCGAGGGCCAGCAGGCGCTCGAGGCGTGGATGTCGATCGTGTCCCAGGAACGCAACAGCTTGGACCTGGTACTCCAGCGCTTCTGGTACACCAACGCCAGACGTCTGGGGGCCATGGGCGTCGACCCCCGGGGGAGTCCCGTCGGTGGCACCGTGGCACCAACTGGCGACCCGGATCGTTTTGAGATCAAGGCCGATCGATCGAGCTTGACGGTCGAAGCGCGTTCGAGTGTCGGTCCTATTGCTTTCAGTGCCACCAGCTTGGAGGGGTGGATCGACGTCGAGCTGCGGGACGGCCTCATTGCCAAGCACACGATGCCTTCCGCCCGCCTCGAGGTGAGGGTGTCTGAGCTGACCTCGGGGAATGCCATCTACGACGGGGAGCTCCTCCGACGGGTCGATGCCCGCCGCTACCCCGTCGTCTCCGTCGAGCTGACGTCCCTGCACCACATGGGCGAGGGTAACTGTTACAAGGTCGATGGGGACGTAACCCTCCACGGGATCACCCAGCGGGTCGGTGGCGTGATCACTGTCACCGCCCATGAGCGCCTGCACCGAAGCTTTAAGCGACCCGAGGAGCTCGAGCGAACATTGATCGTCGCCGGCACGCAGGTCTTCGACATCAGCCGCTTCGACATGGCGGTACCGACCATGCCTTTGTTCAAGATCTACCCCGAAGTGCGCCTCCGGCTGCACCTCGAGGCCGAGCAGACGGCGTAGTCGGCTCCGCGTCCGTCTGCGATCTCAGTCAGGCTGATCGGCCCATGGTGACCGCCGCCTCTCGGTGCAGGCGGCCGAAGTTGTAGTAGGCGGCGCAGGCCCCCTCGGAGGAGACCATGCACGTCCCTATGGGAGTCTCGGGTGTGCAGGCGGTGCCGAACACCTTGCACTCCCACGGCTTGATCACGCCCTTGAGCACCTCTCCGCACTGGCACGCCTTGGGATCGGCCACCCTGACCCCGGGTATGGAGAAGTCGAGCTCGGCGTCCCACTGGGCGAACTCGGGACGCAACTTCAGGGCACTTTGCGAGATGAAGCCCAGTCCCCGCCATTCGAAATGGGGGCGCAGCTCGAACACTTCGGCCATCACCTCCAGGGCGCGGGGGTTACCCTCGTCGCGCACGCAACGGGTGTACTGGTTCTCGACACTGCAGCGCCCTTGGCTGATCTGGGTAAGCAGCATGACGATGGCGGACAGGATGTCGAGCGGTTCGAAGCCGGCCGTGACCAACGGTTTCCCGTACTGCGCGGGAACGAATCGATAGGGCCGGTTGCCCACCACGGTGGACACGTGACCGGGCCCCAAGAACCCGTCGAGACGCAAGTCGGGCGATTCGAGGATGGCCTTGATGGGAGGGACGATGGTCACGTGGTTACAGAACACGCTGAAGTTGGTGATCGACTCGGCGCGTGCCTTGATCAGCGTGATGGCGGTAGAGGGCGCGGTGGTCTCGAACCCAACGGCGAAGAAGACCACCCGACGGTCCGGGTTCTCCTGGGCGATACGCAAGGCGTCGAGGGGGGAGTACACGAAGCGCACGTCGGCGCCCCGGGCCTTGGCCTCGAGCAGATTTCCACGGCTACCTGGTACCCGCATCATGTCGCCGAAGGAGGTGAAGATGACCTCTGGCTGGCTGGCCACGGCGATGGCGTCGTCGACCCGGCCCATGGGTATCACGCACACCGGGCATCCTGGGCCGTGAACCAACTCGACCGACTCGGGCAAGACGTGCTCGATGCCATGGCGGTAGATGGTGTGGGTATGCCCACCGCATACCTCCATGAACTTGTAGCGACCCCCTTCGGCCAGGGTGGTGATGCGCTCGATCAGAGCCCGGGCGGCGGTCGGATCTCGATATTCGTCGACAAACCTCATGCCACCCTCAGTTCCGATCCGCGCTCATCCCGGTCGAGTCGATCGGCCATCATCCCTGCTCCTTGACGGACATAGTCTCGGGCGATGCTCAGGCCGCCGACCAGGAGGTCTCTGACTTCGTCCGAGGACGAGATCGTCCGCCAGGACTCAAGGAGGTCATTCCATCCCTGTTCGCCGGCGCGAGTCCCGAGCACATAGCCCAATACGAATCCGATCATTGTTCCCATGGCCCTTACCCTCCAGCCCTCGTAGTTGCTCTGTTATCGATGCGCGACTCCCGTAGCGCGTCGACCTCGTCGCTGTAGGCCTGACCCATCAGCTGCAAGCCCTCGAGGGCCCGGTCGGCCTCTGCTTCATCGATCTTGGACATGGCGAATCCGACGTGTATCAAGACCCAGTCGCCGATGGCCGTTCCCTCGTCTTCGAGCAGGCCGATATTGATCATTCGCCGTACTCCGGCCACGTCCACTTTGGCCAGATGCTCGTTGTCGGGGTCCAACTCGACGACTTGTCCGGGGATGCCGAGGCACATGGTGTGCTCTCCTCTCAGGGTGAAGTTGCAGGGTGCGAGCCGTTGACGGAGTCGGCCGGGCGGTACTCGATCGATTCGAGAACCAGCTCGTCGCCGCCGGTGAGCTCCAAGTCGACACCGCCGCAGCGTGGGCAGACAGCGATCAACTCGTTGGCCTCGTGATGCGTGTCGCAACCATGGCAGCGGACCTGGACGGGCAACAGGACCAGCTGTGCCGCCGCCCCATCAGCGACGCCGCCGGCGGCGGCCATGGCGAACGACTGGTCGAAGGCCTCGGGGTGGACGTGGTGGAGTCGGCCCACGCGGATCGTGACCTTGGCCACGGGGCGCTCGCCGGCCCGCTGCTCCACTGCAGCCACGATGTCTTCGCACAGGCCCAGTTCGTGCATCAGCTGGGCCCATCTGATCGGGCGACGACGGCGACGGTGACCATCACGTCGGGGTAGACGCGCAAGGTGAGGATCTTGGGCGGCTGCATCCCGAAGTCACGGATGTCGAAGGCATGGCTTCCGTCGAGATGCACCACGCCCTCCTCGGGGAACGACACTCGCATCTCGTCGGTATACGTGTTGGTGGTGCCCATGAAGGCCACTTCCCCGGTGACCTGGTAGCGGCCGTCCTCCTCGGTCGCCTTCATCTCCGTCAGGTCACCGACGATCATCGGGTGACGGCGGGCATCGATGCGACGGCGCATCTCACGGTCGTAGAGCGGGTTCCCCGACGACAGCTTTTCCACCGGTAGCTCCAGGTGGCCGCACGGGCTCACGGTGGGATTGATTCGGCCACCGCCGAGCACGTCAGCCTCGAACCACCCTTCGAGACCCTCGGTCTCCGAGTGGATCGGGTGCAGGCTCGACCGCGCCTCGATCGAAACGCGGGAGCCGCTGGGTTCGATCGTGTACTTCGTCACCCGGTCACATCTCCCTCATCTTCAGATAACGGGCCACGTCGGGCATGGACCGGATGACCAGGAAGCCGAGGCCGGCAACGGCCAGGGACACTGCGAGACGGCGGATCATGATGTGGCCTCCTCAGGTAGGTGGTCTGCAACGGGATGGGCGAGACCGGTGATCGACGTCACCAGCTGGTGGACGGCATCGATGGCCCGGGGGACCGCCTCGGTCACCGGTCCCGACAGTCCGATGCCGTCACCGACGTCAGCGGCTTCGCACCCGACCACCAGGACCCGTTGCACCGTGGCACCGAGGTCCCCGGCCATGGCCAGGACAGCCCCTGGGTCCATCCCGTGGGCGTCCATGGCGGCCAGGGTCCCGCCCTCGTCATCGTCAGCGACCCGATGCTCGATGACCGACACCGTCCCCGGCGGGTCACCGCGGGACACGGCGTCGATGAGGATCAGAATGTCGTACCCGTCCAGCAGCTCATAGGCGAGGTGGACGCCGCGGATGCCGAAGTCGGCCACCTTGACCCCCTCGGGGAACGATGTCGGTTCGATCCGACCGGCCACCTCCACGCCGAAGCCGTCATCACCCAAGAAGATGTTGCCCACTCCGGCGACGAGGATGCGGGTCAGGGCCCGATCCTGCACGGCGGGTTCACCTGTGTCGGCCAGTACCTCGACCTCGTCGGGATGGAAGTAGAGGTAGCGGCCGTGCCATTGGTGGATATCGGCGTCGGGGTCGTCGACGGCCACCGCCAGGTAGGTGTCGCCACCGACATCGTTGAACACCCCGGCCACCGAGGCCGTTCGCCCGTCGACGAAGAAGTCCTGGGCGTCCGAGCGCCGTCGGGGGTGAAGCCGCACCCGGGCGCCGTTGCCCACCGATAGGCCACCGATGTCGATCGTGTCGCTCCACGGGTCGAAGCTGGCGTCCACCTGCGGCTCCCACCACATCTCGTCGTTCAGGCCGTCGGGAGCCTCGGGTTCGACCGAGCGGATGGAGCGGAACGTCCCGTGCAGGGCCCCCAACGCGTCAACGCCCATGGCGTCGCAGCGATCGATGATGGCCGCCGACCGGGGATCGGTGCTGCGGGCCTCACGCTTCTCCTCGTCGGTCAATGTGAGCACGCGTAGGGCCAGGATCTCGTCGATTTCGGTGGCGTCGAACATGTCCCCCTCGCTCTCGGGGGCGACGACGGGGTGGTCGTAGAGAATGATCGGGGAGGCCAGCACCACGTCGGTGTGCTCGCCATCGCCGACCAGCACCGGGAACAGGCCGGTGTTGGTGCAGTCATCTACCGCCGCCGACGCGAACCGGGGCGGGTCGAGCGAGGAGATGAACCGGCACGAGTCGGCGGCCACCAGGAAGTGGGCGGCGACCAAGGAGCGTCGCATGGTGTCATCGCGGCTGGCGGTCTGGTCGGCCCAGTCCGTCTCGTTGTCGACGGCCACGCTGACCCGGGTGAGGGGGTAGGGGCCTTCGAGCGGGGTGGCCCGCACCACGACACGAGCAAAGACCTCGTGGCGCCGGCGGACCACCCGGCCCAGGTCGGACCCGTCGGGGGCGACGATGGGCTGCTCGTGTCGGCTGGCCGGCAGGGTGACAGTGAGCTCGCCCGGTGACTGGGCCGCGGCGTCGAGATCGATGTCGACCAGGTCGGCCTGGTGGTCGACGGCCTCGTCGAAGGACGTCCACGGCTGGACGCCATCCTCCAGCTGGGCCACGGGAACGAAGTCGTCGCCCTCACGGGCCTCGACTGAACGCTGCTGCACCTGCAGCGCCCTGAGGCGGACATGGAGGCGGGCCCCGGGGCGCGTCTCGACGATGAACTCCGTCCGGGCGGAAGACGGCTCGGACCCCTCCGCGGCCACCGATGGGGGAGCCAGTACCCCGAACTGCCAGCGCAGCTGGTTCTTCCGAGCCGAGGCCCGATAGGGGTAGAGGACATACCCCTCGTAGCAAACGGTGTCGGCCACGCCCTTGGCCCCGGCCAGCCGGCGGTCGAGGTCGGTGGTCGAGCGTCCCGTCGAGGTGTCTCCCTGTACGCTCACGCGTCCTCCCCGGCTGCCTTCAGGAGGGCGGCAATCGCCTGTTCCCAGGTGGGCAGGGCCTGTTCGGCCCGGTAGCGCTGAAGGCGATCGATGGTTTCCCGGTCGAGGCGCAGCCATCCGCCTCCGGGGAAGTAGCTGTCCATCGTGTGGCGCCAGACCGCCACCGGGAGCCGGTACTGGCTCTCCAGGTTCCAGGGAACCAGCTCGGCGGCGAACCCTGCCTCGCCCTTGGTGAACACTGTGCCGCTGAACAGGAACTCCAGTGGCACCTCGCCGCCGTCCAGGCTATGCAGGAACTTCGATCCCGCCACTTCGAAGTCATAGGTGCAGGCCATCGGCACCTCGACGGTGGTCTCGTCGTTGAACCCGCTGACCATGGCGTCCATGTGGGTCCAGAGGAACGGGCGTAGTGAATCGCCCCACTGGGGAGCCTGGCCGAAGAGCTCGAGGAGACGGTCCTGCTCGAGCTGGTCGTAGCGTCGTCGTTGGGGCTCGATTCGGACCTGAGTGTGCAGGGCGATGGTGTGGACCCGGACCCCGGTGGCCTCCCGCAACCGCAATGACCACATCAAGGTGGGGATGGCAGCGTACGGCTCGACCCGCACGCCGATGATGTCGGCCTGGAGCTCAGCCATCGATATCTTCCCGGGTGACCGGCTTGCCCCTGTCTCGGAGGTGGCCGAAGTAGCCGGCCATGGCCTGGTGTACCTCGTGCCCGCCGTCGAAGCCCCGCCACAGGGTTCGCAGTTGGCCGACCAGCTCGTAGCAGGAGTCGATGGGCACGATGAAACACTCCACGCCGTCGTCGTCCCGAGAAGTGCGGATCAACACTGCTTCCACGTCGGGCTCGAGCGTCTGAAGGATGGGGTTGGCCGCTTTCACATCGCTCCAGGTGTCCAGGGGCAACAGGCATTCGGTGGCACCGGCCGGGCTGGGGAAGAACGCGGCGGTCGAGCCCAGGGTGGAGTTGTCGAAGAAGAAGGCCACTGACACCGGTATTTGCAGAGAGCCCCACTGCGCCGGCGTGAGCTCGAAGTCGGTCACCGTCCGGTAGCGTTCAGGCACGGTCCGGTATCGCCCGGCGCCCGCCCCCCGGTTGGAGAACAGCAGGTAGCAGGCGCGGCAGGCGCAGACCAAGTTGCGGTCGACCACGTCGACCAGGTGGGCGTGGTCGGAGGGGATGGGCTCCGCGCACATCTCGCAGCGCTCGCCCGGGGCCGCAGCCGTCGCTGGTTGGCGGAAGCGGGCCAGGACGCCCAGTGGGCCGACTGCCGCACTGACGTCGGAGGGCACTGCATCCGACCCGTGAGCGCTCCCGGCGGTCAGGGGGCGGGCCGTCATGGGCTCTGGGCGGCACCGACCGGCTTGCGGCCCAGCTGCACCGGGGTGGGGGCCGGCATCGTGTCGACGGACAGTCGCACCTCGATGGTGGCATCAGCGGCTGCGTCGTCCAGCGCCTGGCGCACCGCGTCGCAGAGCGCCTCGCCGGTGGACCCACAGCCACCGCCCGGTGCCGTCACCGTGGCAATCACCTCGGCTGACGCCCCGTCCAGTGACGTCACCTCCACGCTGGCTCCTCCCTTGGCCAGCTTGGGGGCAACGGAATCCAGAGCCCTGTTCACCCGTTGCTCGAGGGAGTCGGGATGCAGGTCGTGGAGGACCAAGAGGCTGCCCACCAGCTCATCCCGACCGAGCCGGGCAATGAGTTCCGGTTGGGAGTCGGCCAGCTCCAACGTCCGGGCCATGCCGGCGCCGTACAGCTCGGTGAGCAGGCGAACCAGCTCCTCGACCCGGAGCCATACCCGCCCCTCGGCCGCCGACCGCAGCTCGTCCAGGAGGGCCTCGATGCGATCGGCGACGGCGTGCAGATCGGGCACGCCCACCTCAGTCGAGGCTCGGGGCGGCGGTGGGGGAATGAAGCTTCTTCAAGGTCTTGCCCTTACCCAGGTACATGTGAACGCCACACGGCAGGCACGGGTCGAAGCTCCGGACGGAGCGCATGATGTCGATGCCCTTGAAGTGATCGAGGTCATTCTCCTCGAAGATGGGCGTGTTCATCACCGCGTCCTCGTAGGGACCGGTCGTCCCGTACACGTCGCGAGGGCTGGCGTTCCACGGCGTGGGCGGGTACGGGTGGTAGTTGGCGATCTTGCCGCCCTCCACGACCATGTGGTGGGAGAGGACGCCTCGCACGGCTTCGGTGAACCCGCAGCCGATGCCCTCGTCAGGGACGTCGAACCGCTCCCAGGTCTTGGTGTGTCCGTTCCGCACTTCCTCCAGAGCCTTCTCGGCAAAATGCAGTGCCGCTGCCGCGGCATAGGCCTGGAAGTAGGTACGGGCCCGGTTGCGCTCGATGGCGTTGCTCCACTCGGGGATCTTCCACTCGAAACTGACCTCGGGCTTGAGCGCGGTACGGGGCAGGTTGATCTCGACGCTGTGTCCGGTGGCCTTGATGTAGCCGATGTCGACCAGGCCCGACAGGGCTGTCGACCACAGGCGGGCGATCGGACCGCCGCCGGTGTCCAGGGCTAGATGATCCGTGCCGTCGAACCAGCGGGGCGACATAACCCAGCTGTACTTGTCGTCGAAATCGCGTTTTTGCGGTTGGGGAGCGGTGTGCTGGTTCCAGGGATGGTTGCGGTCGACCGGGTTCCCCAGTGGATCCCGGGTAACGAACATCTTCTGGTCCTCCCAGCTGCTGTAGTAGGAGCTGCCGAGCAAGATGCGGATGCCCAGGTTGATGTCCACCAGGTCGTTGGTGATGAGCTTTCCGTCGACGATTACGCCGGGGGTGACGAACATGGCCCGTCCCCACTCGGTCATGTCCCGGTAGTTGAAGTTGCACACCGCGGGATCCTGGAAACTGCCCCAGCAGCCGAGGAGCACACGGCGCCGGCCGACTTCCTCGTAGCCCGGGAGGGCCTGGTAGAAGAAGTCGAAGAGATCGTCGTGCAGGGGCAGCACCTTCTTCATGAACTCGACGTAGCGCATGAGCCGAGTCAGGTAGTCGGTGAACAGCTGGATGGTGGCCACGGTGCCGACGCCGCCGGGATAGAGGGTGGAGGGATGCACGTGGCGGCCCTCCATGAGGCAGAACATCTCCCGGGTCATCCGGCTCATCTGCAGCGCCTCACGGTAGAAGTCGCCTGAGAACGGGTTGAGCGACCGCATGATGTCGCCGATGGTCTTGTAGCCGTGGTCGGCGGCGTGCGGGGACTCGGTCCGGTTGGCCATCTCCAGGACGCCGGGATTGGTCTCGGCCACCATCTTCTCGCAGTAGTCCACCCCGACCAGGTTCTCCTGGAAGATGTTGTGGTCGAACATGTACTCGGCCGCCTCGCCCAGGTTGACGATCCACTCACCAAGGTGGGGGGGCTTCACCCCGTAGGTCATGTTCTGCGCGTAGCACGAGCAGGTGGCGTGGTTGTCGCCACAGATCCCGCAGATGCGGCTGGTGATGAAGTGCGCGTCGCGTGGGTCCTTGCCCTTCATGAAGACGCTGTAGCCCCGGAAGACCGAGGACGTCGAGTAGCACTCGGCCACCTTGTTCTGTGAGAAGTCGATCTTGGTGTAGATGCCGAGGCTGCCCACGATCCTGGTGATCGGGTCCCAGGCCATCTCCACCAGGCCGTTGGCGTTCTTGGTCGGTGCATTCGCCATGTTCCTACCTCCACTCGCCTCGGTATCCGGTGGTCAATTTCTTGCCCGGCCTTCGCCACTTCGGCTCGTCGTCCAGGGTCTTGGCCGTGATCTTGCGGAGGGGGCGGATCACTCGGCCGTACGCCCCGCTGGCCATGGTTGAGACGTGGGCGCCCGGCGGCTCATCCATGAAGGGCATGAACTTGTCGGGGAACCCGGGCATGGTGCAGCCGATGCAGATGCCACCAACGTTGGGGCACCCCCCGATGCCGTTCATCCAACCGCGCTTGGGAACGTTGCACTTGACCACCGGCCCCCAGCAGCCGAGCTTGACGATGCACTTGGGCGACCCGTACTCCGAGGCGAAGTCACCCTGCTCGTAATAGCCGGCCCGGTCACAGCCCTCATGCACGGTGGCGCCGAACAGCCATTGGGGACGGAGGGATTCGTCCAAGGGGATCATCGGCGCCTGGCCGGAGGCCTGGTAGAGCAGGTACACAAGGGTCTCGGACAGGTTGTCGGGCTGAATGGGGCAACCGGGCACGCACACGATGGGTAGACCGGCCTTGGATTTCCATCCCCAGCCCAGGTAGTCGGGCACGCCCATGGCCCCAGTCGGGTTACCGGCCATGGCGTGGATCCCGCCGTAGGTGGCGCAGGTGCCCACCGCCACGATGGCGGTGGCCTTGGGGGCCAGCCGGTCGAGCCACTCGTTGGTGGTCATGGGCTGATCGGTCTCCGGGTTATTCCCGAAACCGCACCAGTAGCCGTCGCTCTTGATGGCCTCGTTGGGGATGGATCCCTCGACGACGAGCACGAACGGATCGAGTTCGCCGCGGTCGGCCTTGAAGAACCACTCGATGAAGTCGTCAGCCCCGCCGACCGGACCGTTCTCGAAGTCGATCAGGGGCCAGTGCATGGCGATCTTGGGGAGACCGGGCAGTGCCCCGAGGGCGATCTCCTCCACCGTGGGCTGGGTCGCCGCAGTGAGGGCGACCGAGTCACCATCGCAGCTCAACCCGGCGTTGATCCACAGGACGTGGATCAGTGTCTCGTCTATCGCTGTTGTCACGTCGATCCCCCCACGCTCGCGAATGGGCATTGGTGCACTGCGCTGCTTTTGAGCTTGCGCCTCGCCGCCTGAAGCGGCAATGGGTGCATTCCCCAATGGGTGGGTTTCCCACCGTTTGGGGCGAGTGGTTTCTTAAGCTGTCGGACGTGCGGCGGCCACGGCCGCTTGGCCGATACTGATGCCCCCGTCGTTGGGCGGCACGGTGCGATGCACCAGCACCTCGAGCCCGCGCCCGCGCAGCCCGTCCTCGACCAGAGCCGACAGTCGGGCGTTCTGGAATACCCCGCCGGTGAGAACCACGGTGGAAAGCCTCCGGGCTGTGGCCAGGCCGGAGGCCAGCGTGACCGTGGCCGCGGCGATACCCTCATGGAAGGCCGCGGCGACCTGCGGGGTGGGCCGACCATCGGCCACGTCGGCCACCATGGCAGCGACCATCGGCGACGGGTCCATCACCGGTCGGCCGTCGCTCGTCGACAGGGCCATGGGATACGGGTCCACACCGCCCGGAGGTACCGGGGCGGCGAGCGCCTCGAGCTCGACGGCGACCTGACCTTCGTAGCTCACTGTGCTCCGTCCGCACACGACGGCCCCCACCGCGTCGAACAGCCTCCCCACACTGGTGGTGATGGGCATCGATGCCCGCTGACCGTCGAGGAGGCCCACCAGGGTGCCCGCGCGTGCATCGAGCCGACCACCGACATCGGCGGCCACCGCTGTCCCACACGCCTCCGCTATCCAGGCGACGGCCATGCGCCACGGCTGGCGGATGGCTGCGGTGCCGCCGGGCAAAGCCATGGGGGCCAGGTGGCCGACTCGCTCGGAGCCGACCAGGTCGGCCACGAGGAATTCGCCTCCCCACAGGGTGTCGTCCGTCCCGTAGCCGAGACCGTCGAAGGCGACGCCCAATACCGGACCGGTACGGCCGTGGTCCACCAGGCACGAGGCCACGTGGGCGTGGTGGTGTTGGACGCCGACGGTGGGGAGGTCGAGCTCGGCGGCCAGCTTGGTCGAGAGGTACTCGGGATGGAGGTCGTGGGCCACCAGGTCCGGTGTCACTCCGCAGAGGTGACAGAGGTGGTCGATGGCCTGGAGGAAGGAACGGTAGGTGGCCAGGTGCTCCAAGTCGCCCAGGTGGTGGCTGGCTACCACTATGGTGTCTTTGGCCACTGCCACCGTGCTCTTCAGTTCGGCACCCAGGGCGAGTACGGAACAGGGCGACGGAGTAGGGAGGGCGATGGGCTCGGGTGCGTAGCCCCTGGACCGGCGGAGGACCTGGGTCATGCCGACCCGGGCGCGTACGACCGAGTCGTCGCAGCGGATGTGGATGGGCCGGTCGTGGGCCACGATGCCGTCGACCAACGGGCTCAACCGGTCGACTGCGTCATCGTCTGCGTGGGCGATCGGCTCGTCCGACACGTTGCCGCTCGTCATGACCAGGGGGCGGCCAACCGCGGCCATGACCAGGTGGTGCAGGGGCGAATAGGGCAGCATGACCCCCAGCTCGACCAGCCCCGGCGCAACGCCGGGGGCCAGATAAGCGGACTCTCGGCGCGGAGCAAGCACGATAGGACGGCGTGGCGAGCCAAGCACTGCTGTCCCGGCATCGGTCAGGTCGACTAGCTCACGAGCGCCGTCAAGGTCGGGGACCATCACCGCGAACGGCTTGTCGTCTCGCGACTTGCGACGCCGCAGCTCGGCGACGGCCTGGGGCGATGTGGCATCCACCGACAGGTGGTAGCCGCCCACGCCTTTGATGGCCAGGATCGCACCTGCGCAGAGGGCGGCTACCGCCTGGCCGATCGCATCGTTTCTTGGCGGGCGCCCCAGCTGGGTCGGGCCAGGCCAGCCAGGCCAGGTGGCTCCGCCGGGACCGGTCAGGGACAGCCGAGGCCCGCAGACCGGGCAGGCATTGGGCTGGGCGTGGAAGCGGCGGTCGGCGGGATCGTCGTACTCTCGTTGGCAGGCAGTGCACATGGTGAACCCGGCCATGGTGGTAGCCGGTCGGTCGTAGGGGACCGATAGGACGAGGGTGTATCGGGGCCCGCAGTTGGTGCAATTGGTGAAGGCGTACCCGTGCCGGCGATCGGTCGGGTCGTTGACCTCGGCCATGCATTGGTCACAGGTTCCCGTGTCGATACTGACCGGCACGTCGGCGCGGCCATCATCAGCACTGCGTGCGATGACGAAGCGGGTGCCTTGCTCTGCCCCGGCGTCGAACCCGCAGCTGGCGGGGGCGGGCAATGGCGATGCGGATACCCCGAGTACCCGGGCGAGTGGGGGGGCATCGTCGACCATCAACCGGCACAGCTCGGTGATGGCGGACTCTGGGCCTGCCACCTCGATCAGTACTCCTGCGCTGTCGTTACGGACGGACCCGGCCAGGCCCAGGCGTACGGCGTGGCGGTACACGAAGGGCCGGAACCCGACGCCTTGCACCGTCCCTGTCACCCGGAGCCGGCATCGCTGTACCGGCTCTGCCGAGACGTCGGCCATCAACAGATGCGGGGGAGCGGGTCGCCGACGAGCATGTCGACGATACGGGTGCCTCCGAAGGTGGTGAGAAGGACGACGATGCCTGGTGGGTCGTCGCGTACATCACCGATGCGGGCGGCGTTGCGGCCCAAGGGGTGGGCGTGCAGGGCATCGAGCGCGGCGACCGCATCGTCCGGGCCGACCACGGCGATGAACTTTCCCTCGTTGGCCACGTACAACGGGTCGATGCCCAAGAGGTCACAGGCCCCGGCGACGGCGGGGTCCACCGGTAACTGGGTCTCGTCGAGAACGACGGCAAGATTGGTGGCTCGGGCCAGTTCGTTGCATACCGTCCCGACGCCGCCCCGGGTCGGGTCGCGCAACCATCGTGTCGAGGGGGCGACGTCGAGGAGATCGGCGACGAGTGAACCCAACGGGGCGGTGTCTGAACGCAAGTCAGCCTCGAGGGCCAGGTCGCCACGGGCCAGCATCACGGCCATGCCGTGGTCAGCGATCGTTCCCGAGCTCAGGATCACGTCGCCAGCTCTCACCAGTTCGGGCCCGAGGTGCCGGCCGGTGGGGACGACTCCCAGGCCGGCGGTGGTGATGTACAGACCGTCGGCCGCGCCTCGCCCGACGACCTTGGTGTCACCAGTGACGATCTGGACCCCGGCGACCTCGGCGGCTGCGGCCATGTCGGCCACGACAGCCCGCAGTTCGGCAACCGGGAATCCTTCTTCGATGACGAACGCGGCCGACAGCCAGGTTGGGCGCGCACCCATCACGGCCAGGTCGTTCACAGTTCCATGCACAGCCAGATGGCCGATGGAGCCGCCAGGGAATCGCAACGGCTTCACGACGAACGAGTCTGTGCTGAACACCAGACGGTCACCGGACGGCAGGGTCAGCGCAGCTCCGTCGGCCAGTGGGGCCAGGGTCTCGTTGGCGAAAGCATCGACGAACACCGCGCCGATGAGGGCGTCGGAGGCCTTGCCCCCGGCACCGTGGGCCAACGTCACGACCTGATCAGTGAACCGCGGGCGGCGTCGGCGAAACTCCTCGATACGGTCGAGGACGGCCGCCTCGCTGCGGCCGGCGCGGCCCGGCGGCCCATGGGTGGATTGGGGTTCGCTGGTCATCGCCTCACGCTCCTCCGAGAAGGGATTGGACCCGGCACCACAGCTCGAACGCAATCGCCGTCTGGGTCTCTTGGATTCGGTGCACGCTTGACGACGACACCACCAGGCAGTGCTCGACGTCGGGGGAGGAAGCCATCTGGCCTCCGTCGTAGCCGGCCAGGCCGAGGGTCAGCACCCCTTGCCGTCGAGCCTCGGCGAAGGCGTTGAGCAAGTTGGTGGAGTTGCCACTGGTGGACAGGCCGAGGGCCATGTCTCCGTCCCGCCCGTAGGCGATGAGCTGACGGGAGAACACCAGCTCGAAGCCGACGTCGTTGCCCAGCGCGGTGAGCACGGCGTGGTCGGCTACCAGAGAACGGGCTCGGAGCGGACGGCCCGACGGTGGTGTTCGGAAGAGGGCGACGATTCCGGCGGCGTCTGTGGCACTGCCACCGTTGCCGAACACGAACAGTCGGCCCCCGGCGCTGAACCGCTCGGCCATGGCGTGAGCCATGTGGGCGATGGCGGTATCGCTTCGCTCGAGTGTCTCCGTCCGCAAGGAGGCACTCGTGGCTCCCTTGGCCGCCGCAGAGCCGGCCAGATCAGCGAGCAGGCTCTCGGCGTCGTCCTCGATTCCCTCGATGAACGGATAGAGGAAGTCGGTGCCCTCGGTCACGCCTGCTCACTGTCCAGTCGGGATATGGCGATGCCGGCGTGCACCAGGACCAGGTCGCCTGGCGCTACCGGGTCGACCAGCGTGGTGTCGACATCCTCGGTCCTTCCTCTACTTCGCACAACTATGGTCAGAGGCCCGACGCGCTCGATCACCTCTACCACCGTCGCCTCGTCGGCGCAGGTGATGCAATGCCCGTCGGCGCACTCCTCTCCTTCCTCCATCGTCTGCTTGAGGAGCCCGGGGTGTTCGAAACAGACGTGGGTCAGCTCCCACAGCACGTGGTAGGCGAGGACGAACGCACCGTTGAAGGCGGCTTCGTCACCGGAGCTGTCGAACCACAACAGGTGGTCGGCCATGCCGGGGGCGGGACGCGGCCCGGAACCTATCCAGATTGTCTCTATGCCCCACGCTGGAGCGCGCCGAAGTACGGCGCCGATGTCGGGGGTGGCGGCCGTGCCCACCACCACCAGCACATCTCCCGCTTCGACGAGGGTGCGCAGGGCCGCGATCGGGTCAGCGTCGGAGACGGCGACGGCGGGGAGGGCGCGTTTGCCGACGATGACAGGATGCACGAATTCGACGGCGACGTGCTCTGCATGTTGGGGCCAGCGAGGTGCCCAGCACCACAGCGTGGCGTTGGTCGAAAATCGCCGGGCCAGGGCCAAGGACGCCGAGGCCAACTGCTCCGGCAAGCGGTGGGCCAGTCGGCCCGCGTCATCCGATTGCACGGCTTGGCCTGCGTCATCCAGTTGCACGGACGCCTCCCGTTGTGCCTCAAGGCCGATGGTAGTACTGCTCATTTCCCTATGTTCTGGCGGCCATATCCCGACCCGGTGCGCGGCGCGGACTCTGGATCACTCCCGCTGATATTGGGCACGCCACCCGACCGGTGAGTGAATGAAGCGTCCATGTCTGAATGGCGGTCAGCGAAATCAACTAGATTCCTCCGCACCCAGTCGGTTCGAATTGACCGAAGTGACGCAGCCATTTGTTGACTGGAGCAGGCGCAGTGAGTGAGGAAGTGCCCGCCACTATGGGCGCCTCATCCTGTCGGCATAGACAGGGTTGATCTTTGCTCATTCATTGTGACGGACTGGGCATATACTCCGGCGTGCCTAAATCTCGTGCCGGTCTTTTTATCGTTGCCGCGATTACCGGTGCGGCATTGTTGAGTGCCTGCAGCGCCAGCGTGTCGGCTGGTGGTGGCGAGGTCTCACAGAGCACGGTGCAGACCCAAGTGGCCACGCAGCTCGCCGCCGAGACCCAGCAGCCGACGCCGGCCGTGAACTGCCCGGGAGGGCTGGCGGCCAATGTCGGTGCCAGCGTTGACTGCACGCTCACGCCGAAGGGGTCGACCACTACTTTTCCGGTCCACGTGACCGTGACCTCGATCAAGAACGGTACGGCCCATTTCAGCGCCCAGGTCGGTCAGGCTGCGGGTGCCGGGGACAAGGTGGCGTTCTGCAGTGACAACGCCAAGCTCGACCAGGCCACGGTCGGCGCCCAACAAGCGTCCGATCTCGTTCCCATCTTCAAGGCCAACCAGAGCCTCCTCAATGACTTGCAGGCCAAGGCACCGTCGGCGATCGTCAGCCAGGCCGGGATTCTCGTCCTGGCGGCCGATCATGCCATCACCTCCGGGGATGCCAGTGCATTCAGCACCTCGACAGTCGTAGCGGCCGGCAAGAAGGTCGACGCCTACTGCGGCCAGAACGCTGACGGATCGCCCGGCAGCGCCAGCTGAGTCGATACGGGATCGACCGATCCGAGGCGCACGTCATCCCACGGCTCCGTGCTGGACCCTGAGCAGCGCATGAACTTAGGCCGGAGCCGTTCCCTTGCGTTGATTGGCAATGACACGCCTGCCCAACGACTCGGCCAGCCGAGGTGACAACCGTCCCAGCCTCCATGCCATTCGGGCCGAGCCAGGGGTCACCAGCATGGGCCGGTTCTGCTCCACGGCATTGAGGGCCTGTGCCGCCAGGGTGGCAGGAGCGAGCGGTCGGCGTACCCCTTGGTCCTTCGTTACATAGCGGCGTCCGTCGAATGTCCCAACTGATTCCTTGTCCAACAATGGGGTTTCCACGGCCGACGGGCACAGTACGGTCACTCGCACACCTTTGGCGATCGCCTCAGAGCGAAGGGACAATGACAACCCGACGATGGCATGTTTCGTCATCGCATAGCTGGTGAGCAGCCCTCCCGGGAGGAGACCGGCCAATGACGCCGTATTGACGATATGCCCATCCCCTTGGGCCACCATGATCGGATAGGCGGCAACGACCCCGTGTACCACTCCCCGAATGTTGAGGTCGATGATCCGGTTCCAGTGGTCGAGCGAAAGCTCCTCGGTCTCGCCGCCGATCGCCGTTCCCGCGTTGTTGAACATGTAGTCGAGACGGCCCTTTCGGTCGACGACGCCATCAACCAGTCGCTGCACTGCCGTTGCGTCGACCACGTCGACCGCTTCGGACCTTGCATCGCCAGGCCCGGTCGCGGCCAACGCAGCACGGTGAGCCGCATCGCCGTCGATGTCGGCAAAGACAACGGAAGCACCGCGATCAACCATGGCGGCGGCCAATGCGGCCCCGATGCCCGAGCCTGCTCCGGTTACAACGGCACTCTTGCCAGTGAACATGGCACCACCTGGTTGGACCCGATTTGGCGAAAGCCAGTTCATCACATATCGATTGCAAGTGCTCGAGCGACTACTCCGCTGGATGCAGGCATGTTGGGTGCGACCGTAGACTCCACGGATCGATGGTGCCGTCGTCCACACCCATGGGGCTCCGGTGCATGGTTGGGGGCACTATGAAGATTGATCACGTACTAGCGACTGTCACGATCAGGATCGACAGTTGGCAGAGCCTCCTCGTAGCGCTCGCCTTCATCATCGTCATGGCCGCGGCCAGCAGCCGGGTCCTCGGAATCCGTCCCGGAAGGGTGCGGGGGATCATCTGCGCCCTCCTCGGGTGGACCGTGGGCGTGGCCGGGGCGGACGCTGCGCTCCAGAGCGGTTCCAAGTCGACGCAAGAGGCAGGGTATGCCCTGGCCATCCTGTTCGGCCTCCTGGCCACCATGGTCCTGACCATTATCTCCGAGGTCGTTACCGTGCCCCGGCAAAAGGGCGCACGACGGGGGAGCCGCCGAAGCCTGCTCCTGCACCCCCTGTCCCGGACCAGACAGGCATTGTCGCCGCTCGGCCGCTTCTGGGAGGTATCCAGGTATGCCCGCCGTCGCGGCCTGGCCCGACCGCGGTTCGCGTCCATCGAGGGCATTTCCTCTTGGGAGTTCGGCGATCGGCTGCGGCATGTGCTCGAGGACTCCGGGGGCATGTTCGTGAAGTTCGGGCAGATCGCGTCGACCCGCAGCGATCTTCTCGCACCTCCGGTTATCGATGCGTTGTCCGAGCTTCGTTCCTCCGTTCGGCCGATCCCCCCCGAAGAGGTGCGCCCGCTGATCGAAGCTGAGCTCGAGCGACCGGTCGAGGAGGTGTTCTCCTCGTTCGAGTGGGAACCACTGGCCGCGGCCTCGATCGGTCAGACCCACCGTGCCGTACTCTTCGACGGAGAGCGTGTGGTGGTCAAGATCCAGCGGCCGGGCCTGGGCGATCTCCTCCGGCGGGATGCGACGGTGCTGCGGATGATCGCAACGGCTGCTGAGCGACGGATGCCGAGCGCTCGTCGTCTGGGGATCCGCGAGCTGGCCGAGGAACTGATCCTCAGTATGTCCCGCGAGCTCGACTATCAGCGCGAGGCAGCCATGAGCAAGCGGCTCGACGGCGCAACCAATGGAGAGGGACCGGTCAGCATCCCGCGTATGTACGAGTCCATCTCGACCGGCCGCCTCTTGGTGATGGAGGAGATCATGGGCCGGTCCGTCGACGACGCGCTGGCCATCGAGACCTGCGGGGTGCCTCGGGAGGAGCTGGCCAAGGGTCTCCTATACGCGTTCATATCTCAGGTACTACAGGACGGTGCCTACCATGCCGACCCCCATCCTGGGAACGTGTTCGTGGATGGGGACGGTCGGCTCTGGATGCTTGACTTCGGTGCCGTCGGGCTCCTCGAC
>JAUTXB010000182.1 GCA_030838245.1 Acidimicrobiaceae bacterium | reverse complement strand
CTTCATGGGCATCATCGGTTACATCCTCAGCCTCCTCATCGTGGGGTTCGCAATTGGCGGGTTGGGGCGGCTCATCGTTCCGGGTCCGAATCCGATCGGCGTCTGGAGAACCCTGGGCGTCGGTCTCATCGGCGCCTTCGCCGGCGGCCTTGTAGGGGGCCTACTCGGCATCGGCATCTTCGCCATCGTCTTCGAAGTGGCGATCTCCGCCGGACTCGTCTACCTGGTCAGTGGCCGGTCGCGACGACTGACTTTGGGCGGGCGGCGCTAGCGATGGCCGCGAGCATGAAGATGCCATCCACGGGGCCTGGAGCACCTTTCCCATTCCAATTCGTGGATAGAGGGCGGCCAGTCACCCGATCGGGCCTCGTCGGCAGGGTGTCGGTCGTACTCACGGCGATGATCGGGGCCATCCTCTTCGTCGGCGCGCTTGTTGTGATCAGCGCGGTATTTCTGGCGGTCGTACTGGCCGCGCTCTGCGTAGTCGCTATCCGTGGAGCCTGGCATGCCCTATCCCCACGCTCTCGAGAACGCCATGTTGACCAGGGAGGGTTTCGCCCTGGTGCAGTCATCGAGACCACCGCTAAGGCAATCCGGAGTACAGCGCCGAAGCCAAGGCCTTGAGCGGGAACGAGGCTCGCCGCCGACGGTGACCCTTTACCTGACTGCGTTTGCCAGACCATAGGGACACTTTGTTCCTAGAGGTCAGAGGCCGGTGAATCCCTCGAACTCTGCGTACGAGTGGATCAGGACTGCTCCGGCATCGAGAACATCGACCTCAACGGGGAAGGTGAACGGTCCGGGCACCTCGAAGAGCACCACGCCGCCGCCAACGGTGTCCTTTGCAACAGTGCCGTTTGCGAACCTGAGACGGACCACGTGGGCGCTCTCGGCACCCTCGCCGATCACGACGCCCCCGCCTCGGAAAACCGTCGAGTTCCACTGCGCAGTGAAGTTCACCCACGGATGGTCGCGGTGCGGGCTATCTCCGCCGCCCCCACCGATCGGGGCGACGACGTTGGCACCGTTCCTGTCACGCCACGTTCGGGCGACGCTCTCCATCGAGCGACCATCGAGAGTCGAAAACGCCACGCTATGGAGCTCGCATTCGTCGAAGGAGCGGGACTTCCGAAAGCACACCGTGCGCGGGTCGGCGCCAGGCTTACGTCCTCGTCCTACCCTCGACACCCATTCTCGATGGGTGGAGGAGCTTGCCGTCTCGGACTCCGGCTCGGGCACGGCGACGAGATATTCGACTACTGCCTGCTGGGCCTCGGTGAGTGCCATAAACCACATCTCCCGGGATGAAGGGGCTTCCCTTTCTCAATAGTTGCAGAGTTGACTGCGGAAGGGTCTCACCCGACCCAGTGAGATTCGCAGATGGCGATGCCACCCAAGTCGAATAGCTCGTCGGCCCAGAGCCACAGACCGGCCAGCGAAGCACGTTCTCCGAGGCGACCCGGTTCTGATTCCCGGGCTCACCGGCGAACGAAGGCAGGACGTTGTGGCCCCTGGGTGTGAGCGCGGCCTGGCCCGGCCGCTGGGTTGTGCTACGAATCTGTCACGGGGTTGTGGGCATCTGCGGTAGCGGCCGCGCACAAGCGGATCCGGGGGAGACACCATGGCTGGGCAGCGGACCGAACCAGCGCCTGGCGGCTACAGCTTGGCCATCAGCGAACAGGAGCTGACCCGCTACGCCAGAATGGCAGCTGACGCCGCGAGTAGCGAGGTGGCCGAGTGGTCATCGGCAGGGATCTTGGCCGGCGCTCGAGTGGCCGACGTGGGTTGCGGCCCGGGCGCCGTGTCACGATTGTTGGCTGAGCAAGTCGGCACCAGCGGATCGGTGATCGGGATCGATGCTGACCCAGCCGCGGTATCCATAGCCCGAAAGCAGCTGGCCGGGCTCCGGAATTCCGAGGTTCGGGTGGGTGCGGCTGATGCCACTGGACTCGAGCCCGGTGGGTACAACGTCGTCATGTGCCGTCATGTGCTCGCCCACAACGGGGGGAGCGAGGGAGCGATCGTCGGACACCTCGCTTCGCTGGTTGCCCCCGGCGGCTGCGTGTACCTCGTAGACATCGATGCCACGGCGATGAGGGTTTCACCCCGCGACCCTGATGAGCACGACTTGTGGGAGCGCTACCAGGAGTTCCACCGTGCCCGGGGCAACGATCTCTCGGTGGGCCTACTCCTGGGCGACCTCTTGGCCGAGGCCGGGCTTACCGTTGAGACATATGCCTGGTGTTCGCCGGCGCTGCGCGTCCTGCCCGGCGCGCGACCGCCGTCGTGGGCAGCGCGAGAGGCAATGGTTGCCGAGGGGTTCGCCACCGACGCTGACGTGACGCGATGGGAAGCCGCATTTGACCGCCTGGACGCGTTGGAGCGTCGCCCATGGATGTTCCCCCCGGGCCTGGTGGCTATCGGCCGGCGGGCCTAGCCCCAGGACGTGGGCCATGCCCGATGGCTGACTTCGTCAGGGGCCCGACGGCCGTCTTGGTCAGGGGCTGGAATGGTAGATGACGTGGATGGGGAAGAGGTCCTTCAAGGAGGGATAGCGAATGCCGGCTCGGTGGTACGGGTCGGCAACTACGTCCTCCGGCCATCGAACCCACATACTGAGTTGATCCACGGCTTATTGCGACATGTACGCGGCAACGGTTTCGATGGAGTGCCCGAACCAGTGGGAATCGATCCGGACGGCCGGGAGCGATTGGTGTTCATCCAGGGCGATGTTGCGTGGCCACCGTTCCCCTCGTGGGCGCAATCCGATGCGGCGCTCGCCTCCATGGCTGACCTGTTGGCTCGGTTTCATATCGCAACCAAGGGGTTCGTCGCGCCGGCTGGATCGATGTGGAACGGCGAACTTGCTGACCCGGCAGGAGGAGCTTCGTTCTGTCACAACGACGTCTGCGTTGAGAACGTCGTGTTCCGTGGCGGCCAAGCGGTAGCCCTCTTGGATTTCGACTTCGCCGCTCCGGGCCGCCCACTCTACGACCTGGCCCAGATGGCCAAGATGTGCGTTCCGCTCGACACGTCCGATGACGCTGCCGTGTGGGGGAGAGGTTCACTGGACCCATTCCGTCGCCTAAGGATCGTTGCCGACGGCTATGGGCTACCGCCGGGGCGGGAAGAATTCCTCCCGGTCTTGGACGTTGCCATGGCACGCGGTGCGGAGTTCGTCCGCCGTCGGGTAGAGCGTGGTGAGCCGATGTTCGTGCAGATGTGGGAGCAGATGGGGGGTGAGGCCCGTTATGAGCGTCGCACGGCCTGGTTTCAGCGTCACCGGAGCCGTTTCCTCGAGGCCCTCGGCTGAAACCGACGATCAAAAATCCAACCGGGTAACGTTGACGCCGACGGAAAGTGGGATTCAAGCCCTGGTTGCAGAGGTGATGAGTGTCCGGCGGTTCGATGACGAGCACATCCGAGGACGAGGCGGCAGGCTGCCCGGGGGCCTATTCCGCCCTCCCCGTTTCGACCTCGGACTCGACGATGCCCGAGGGCCCCGCAGCATCTGAGCGGAACCGGCTCGCCCCCCTCGACGGCGTCCGGGCATTCGCCGTCACCGCGGTGATCCTGTACCACGCCGAGCCGAGCTGGGCCGTCGGTGGGTACTTCGGGGTGGATGTCTTCTTCGTCCTGTCGGGCTACCTCATCACCTCGCTCCTGCTCCGAGAGTGGCAAGGTTCTGGGGGCATCGCCCTCCGGGCGTTTTGGGCTCGTCGGGCTCGCCGACTCCTTCCGGCGCTGTTCCTCATGCTCGGTGTGGTCGGTGTGGTCGCCGTCGTGTTGCCACAGGTGCTGGGGTCACCGGGGCTTCTCGGGGACACGGTGGCCACGGTCGGATACGTGGCCAACTGGCACCTGATCGCTGCACATACGAACTACTTCGCCATTGCGGCCAACCCGTCACC
>JAUTXB010000176.1 GCA_030838245.1 Acidimicrobiaceae bacterium | reverse complement strand
TCCGCTATGCCGAGGACAACGAGATGGTGGATCTGGCCAGCCGGGGCATGGCCATTGAGGTGATGCTGCCCTGACCGCGAGGATCGGTTCGGTCGGGCGCTGACTCACGGGACGTGAGCACGCCGTCCATGCCAAGCTGTCGAGCTATGCGTCTTCTCGAAGGGCACAAGGCAGTGGTGACCGGTGGCGGGTCGGGGATCGGCCGGGCTACCTGTCGACGGATGGCCGAAGAGGGTGCACGCGTGGCCGTGCTCGACATCGATGAGGCGGCAGCCGCGTCGGTCGCGGCCGAGATCGGGGGGACGGCCCATAGGGCCGACGTCACCGATCCAGACGGCTTGCAGAGCGCCGTCGACCAGGCGGCGACGGCGATGGACGGCGTCACCACGCTCTTCAACAATGCCGGCGTCGGCAGCGCGGCGCCGCTGCACGAGTGGCCGCCCGAGGAGTGGGACCGGCTCATCCGGGTCAACTTGACCGGGGTGTACTTGGGCTTTCGGGCAGCCATCCCCCACATACGGGCAGCCGGGGGTGGCACCATCGTGAGCACCGCCTCGATCAGCGGAACCCGGCCGGCAGCGGGCGAGGCTCCGTATGCGGCGGCCAAGGCGGGGGTGGCCGCGATCACGGCGTCCGCCGCGCTGGAGTACGGGCCATCCATCCGGGTCAATTCCGTCTCGCCGGGAATGATCCTCACCAAGTTGACCGAGCCCCTACTGGAGGCCTTCCCCCACGAGCAGGCCCGCTACGAGCGCACGACACCGATGGGAAGGGTCGGGGAACCGGAGGACGTGGCCGACGTGGTCGTGTTCCTCTGCTCGAACCTGGCCCGCTTCGTCACCGGGCAGAACCTGGTCGTCGACGGCGGGATGACGCTGCATGGCTCGGGTGTGGACGGCATCTTTGAGCAACTCTTCGGTGGCCGATCCGGATGAGCGGGGAAGCGATTGGCCAGAAGTCCTCGGCTGGTAGCTCGCCAGCTCGGCGATGATCAGTTCTTCAGCAGCCCGCCGATGATCGCACTGCCCGTACTTCTCTCCGAGTTCTCAGTCTGAGGCAGATAGGGCGCGATGGCGTGAGCGAGCTGCGAAATCGGCATTGTCTGGAGCCAGACCATTCCCGGTCCCGTGAGGGAGGCCAGGAACAGCGAATCGGCACCGAACAGCATGTTCTTGACGCCCTTCACCATCTTGATCTCGAAGCTCATGCCAGCGTCGAAGAGCCCGACATGACCGGGAATGACCCGTAGGTTCTCCCCCGGGGCCAGGTGATACTCGACGAGCTCACCAGAAAGCGCGATCCAGGTCGTGCCCTGTCCGGTCACTCGCTGGAGGATGAACCCGCTCCCACCGAAGATCCCGGCACCAAGCTTCTGCTGGAATCCGATCGAGACATTCACCCCGGAGGTTGCGGCCAGAAAGCCGTGGCGGTGGACGAGGTATTCACGGTCTGGGGCGATGGCGACGGGACGGATCTCCCCCGGTAGCTTCGCTGCGAAAGAGATGGTGCCTGGTGCCCCCTCCGCTTGGTACTCGGTGAGGAACAGGCCGCCTCCGGCCACCGTCCGCTTGAGTGCGCCGAACACACCTTTGGATCCGGCACCCGACGTCGAGGTGGACAGCTGGATGGACGAAGTCATCCACGACAGCTCGCCACCGGGGGAGACGACGCTCTGGCCGGGATTGAGGTCCACTTGCAGGACCGGCATGACCGTGCCGATGACCCGGTGGGAGACGCCGGCGACGGCATCGACCGCGGCCGGGTCGTCAGGAGAGGGCAGCGACCCGGGTGGAGGTGGCGGGGATCCTGGGGGCGGTGGCAGATCCGACATGGGACTCCTTGGGTTGTCGTGGGCCGACCGAACTGGCCTCTCGGACGGTGACATCCCCGCGAGGTGGGTCGTCTCCGAACCGCCGGCCGGCGTGCTGTAGAGGCTGTTCGAAGACAGGCGCTCGGTCCCATGAAAAGAGGGAGCGCTTCGGTCGTGAAGTTAGTTGTCGGGCGGGGGGTTGTCCACACGTTTGACCTGCGACCCACCGAGACCGGCGACGCCATGGCGAGAGCCGAACGATCCCGGATGCGGACGGCCCGACGGCACCTCAGTTGCTGTAGATCCGCGACGGAGCAACGAGCACGGCGGTACGTCCTTGCTCCGCCATGGTCCGGTCGTAGGCAGCCCAGTCGTCGTGAGTGCCCCCGGCGGCCGTGAACACCGTGCGCAGCAGCAAGCGCAGCACCTCGGTATCAAGGTCAGCAGGCCCGTCGTGGGGACCAAACAACGCAGCCCGACCCTCAACCGTCACCCACCTCCACCCGGCGCCGAACGTGACGCTCAGCTGCGGTCGAACTCGGAGGTTGGCCAGCTTCGCTCTTCCATAGGTGACGAAGCCCACAACCTCGCCCCCGTCGAGCGGATGGACCAGTACACCGGCATTCACGACCGAGGACTGGATGGTCGCATCGGATCGCAGAGTCGAGACGACAGCTAAGTACCCGTCGAGCCCACCGATGTCGACCACATCTGCAAGCGTTGCCATAGTCGAATGGTAGACCCGACGAACTCGTAGCGAGATCGGTGACCAGCCATGCAGCCTGAACCTTCAGAACAGGTTCGGACGTCTCACCAGCAGCGTCAGTCGGTGTCGGGCGGGCACGAAACGCCGACCATCCCCATGAGCCAGCAGAAGGTAGTGCGGGCCACCTTCCATCCGTCATCGACTACGACCGCGTCACCATGGTGACGCCGGAGGAGCGAACGACCGTCCACCGAAATGGAGAACCAGACGGCAGCATGACCAGTGCCGACGAAGACGACCTCATCGATGGTGACGATGATCCCGACCCTCCCAGGCGCGAAGTCGCGTCCTTGTTCCTGCGCGGCCACCAGAACCGGGCCAAGGTCGTCGCCCCTCTCCACCATTGGGACGGAGCGGCCGTCGTCGCTCAGCGTCGCAAGTCCGGCAAACGCGGTGGCGATCTCGGCCCGAGCGGCGTCTGGGTCATCAGGCGCAGCCTTTGCAGGCGGGGCGTCGTAGACATAGGAGGCCACCGGTCTGACCTGTCCCTCCTCCATCGCGAGGCGATCCGACCACTGGCGGACACAGCGCTCACACATGAAGGCGTTGTCTCCGGACACGAGGCGGCCGGACTCAGGAGGTCGGAGCCCGCAGAACGAGCAGGCCACCAATCCCGGCCGTCTGGTGCCGCCACCAAATGGGAAGGTACTTGCCTCGGGTCCGACGGGCTTCGTGCCTTCGTACCCCGACAGCAACTCGACAACCTCCTGGCGCACGCGGGGCAGATCTGCTCCCAGGCTCACGAGCGCCTGGGCGGCGACACCCTGGCCCTCCCGCACGACACCAAGCAGTAGGTGCTCGGTACCGATGTAGCTGTGTCCGAGCTGGAGCGCCTCCCGCAGCGCCAGCTCGAGGACCTTCTTCGCTCGAGGGGTGAAGGGCGGGGAGCCAGACGGAGCGGTACCGGGCAACCCGATGGTTTCCTCGACCTTTTCTCGAACCGCCGTAAGCGAGATGTCGAGCTCTCGAAGAGCCCTCGCCGCTACCCCATCTCCCTGGTGAATGAGTCCGAGCAGGATGTGCTCGGTCCCGATGAAACCGTGATTGAGCAGGCGAGCCTCTTCCTGAGCCAGGACCAGTACTCGACGGGCGCGATCAGTGAATCGCTCAAACACCTTCAAGACTCGCGCGTTGTCCCAGCCGGTGCAGATCCGACTCAAATGGGTCCATTGACCAGCCTCGGCCGGTCACTCACGTCCGTTCTCGATTTACGCCAGGCGTCATTTCGCCAACCGCCTGGTCGACATCGGAGACGACTGAGGCAGGCTCCGACAGAAACGGCCACTCTGCTCGATGGCGGTAGCCGTCGGCGGAACGAACGAACGGTCCCCGGG
>JAUTXB010000127.1 GCA_030838245.1 Acidimicrobiaceae bacterium | reverse complement strand
GTTGGCCAGCGAGACGCCCAGGCGGTCCCCGGGCCGCACCCCGCTGGCGACCAGTGCCGCCGTGGTCTGCTCGGCCAGGTGGTCGAGCTGCCGGTAGGTCAACCGGCCGCTCCGGCCAACGACCGCCTCGCTGTCTGGCTGCTCGTGCAGCGCCGTATCGAGGACGGTGCTGGCGCCGAACGGTCCCCCCTTTGTCATCGAGTCGTGCAATGTCCCGATCCTCTATGGTCGACCGGGGGAAACGGGTGTTTCGGCCGGAGTGGCGATCCCGGTGAGCATCTCGATCATGAGCTAGCAATGATTGTAAAGCAAAGGGCGGTCTTCAGATCATGGACAGCGCAGTGGTCATCCAGACAGTCGACCCAGGGTGATGACATCGGAGCCAGGGGTGGCCCCTGCGATCGAGACGAAGCGGTTGCGAACACGAGGCACGGTCGTCATTGACGTCGAGGCGTGCAAGGGGTGTGACCTCTGCATCGACGCGTGCCCGCCCGGCGTGCTCTCGATGACGGTCCAGGCTCGCAACGAACGCGGCTACCGGTATCCCGAACTACATCCGGGCTGCACGGCCTGCCAGGCCTGCAGCCAAGTCTGTCCCGATTTCGTGTTCCAGGTCTGGAAGTTCGAGACCCCGGTCGACGAGGCCCCTGTCGACAACGGCGAGGCGGGTGTCGGACACCTGCTCGCCGGAGGGGGGAGCGACGCCGGTGGGGGACAGCGCCGGGGATTGACGGAGGCCCCGGCGCGCCCCGAAGTAGGGGAGGGCTATCAGCTAAAAGTTGTTGAGCATTGACCCGGCCTGTGTAGGATTGCGCCGGTGACTACGAGTGTTACGGACGAGTCCGACCAGCACGGTGGCGCTGTGCAGCACCGGCGACAGCTCAGTCAACCGAGAGTCGCCGAGATGATCGCCGACACGCTGCGGCGACGGATCCTCGACGGGGAACTGAACGACGGGGACGTGCTGCCCAAGGTCGACGACCTCCTGGTGGAGTTCCCGGTGAGCAAACCGTCCATCCGGGAGTCCATGCGGATCCTCGAGACCGAGGGGCTGATATCGGTCCGTCGCGGCAACATCGGCGGTGCCGTCATCCACACCCCCAAGGCCAAGATGGCGGCCTACATGCTGGGGATGGTGCTCCAGGCCGGCCAGGTCCAGCTGGTCGACCTGGCCGTGGCCCTGTCCGAGTTCGAGCCGGCCTGTGCGGCCGAGGCGGCGGCGTCGAGTGGCCGGGAAAAGCTGGTGGCCACGCTGGTGCGACTCAATCGGGAGCTGGAGGAGAAGATCGAGGACGGCCCGGCGTTTACCCACCTGGCCCGGCGGTTCCACGACGCAGTCGTTCAGGGGTGCGGGAACGCCACCATGGCCCTGGTGGCCGGGTCGCTCGAGACGTTGTGGTCGAACCATGAGTCGAACTGGGCCGAGGCCACCAACGCCCATGGCCACTATCCAAAGGCGCCAGATCGGCATGCCGTGCTGCGGACACACGTGAAGATCACCGAGGCGATCGAGGACGGCGATGCCGTCCGCGCCCGCCATCTGGTCTCTCAGCACCTGCACGAGTCCCAGCGGTATGTGCTCTCCCAGGGCAAGAAGCAGACAATTACGGTGGAGGGGATCTCCCGGGGTACCTGGTAGAGCCAACCCGGTCTCAGTTCGGCTGCCCCTCTTCCATTTGCCCCTCTTCCCGACGTATCGTGACATGCGGGGTAGAGGAGCGCTATGGACACCGTCTGCAGCACGCTGTGTACCGGGTTCGCCCGCTTTGCGATGAGGGGTGAGAGGACAGAGCCGGCCGGTGTACCGAGGCGGGTTCGGTCGGGATCGCTGATTGCGCAGGTAGCTCAGACCTCTTCGATTCCTTGTTCGGCAAGTGCATGTGTATGTGCTCGTGGACGGGCCGCAGGCCGTCCCGATGAGATCAGCCGTGGTGAAGCGACAGACGTGGGGTCGACCGGCAAGCCGTCGGGCCGCATTTGGGATCCTTGCAGAGGATTGTTGCCGCTCGGGTGAGATCAAGCGGCGAAAGGAGCTGAGGTGACATCGAAGGGGGATGAGACACCGGACGCAGAGCGACGGATGCTCGGCGCAGTACCTGGCGAGCAAGCGCTCGGCCGTGGCCCGACACCGGGGGGCTACTCGCGACACGTTTACGACCATCCTGCCGCCGGATGGGGTGCGGCGCGGAGCGTGGCCCATGTGCTCGAGCGGGCGGGGGAGCCGATCGAGGGCTTCCGGGCCATCTTCGAGATGAACCAGCAGAACGGTGGCTTTGACTGTCCCGGGTGCGCGTGGCCCGACGATCCGGACGGTCTCCATCTGGACATCTGCGAGAACGGTGTCAAGCACGTCACCTGGGAGCTCGCCGACGCCAATGCTGACCGGCGGTTCTTCGCCGCCCACACGGTGAGCGAGTTGGCCGGATGGAGCGACTACGACCTGGAGAGGACAGGGCGTCTTGCCGAGCCGCTGAGCTACAACCCGGTGATCGATAGGTACGAGCCCATCTCCTGGACCGACGCGTTCGCGCTGGTTGGCGACACCCTGCGTGGTCTGGACAGTCCAAACCAGGCCACCTTCTATACGTCCGGGAGGCTCAGCAACGAGGCGACCTTCCTCTACCAGTTGTGGGTCCGCCAGTTCGGTACGAACAACTTGCCGGACTGTTCGAACATGTGTCACGAGGCCAGCGGTCGGGCGATGACGGCAGCGCTCGGAACGGGAAAGGGCACGGTGGACCTGCATGACTGGGAGGCTGCAGACGGGATCTGGTTGATCGGGGACAACGCGGCCACAAACGCTCCACGCATGCTCACCTCGCTGGCTGCCGCTGACCGGCGAGGTGCGCAACTCGTCCACATCAACCCGCTGATCGAGGCTGCCTCGAGGCGAACGATCGTGCCGCACGAGTTCGTCGACATGGCCACCTTCCGCACCACGCGGATCGGGACGATGAACGTGCAGGTGAGGATGGGTGGCGACCTGGCCTTGATGCGCGGCGTCGCCAAGGCGGTGCTGGAGGCGGCGGAGCAGGATCCCGAGGCGCTCGACCGAGACTTCCTCGAGCGCTACGCGTATGGATTCGAGGCCTACGGCCAGCTCGTGACGTCGACGCCATGGTCGCAGCTGGTCACTGACTCGGGTATCTCCGAGCCCGACATTCGCAAGCTCGCCGATTCCTACCTGAAGTCCCAGCGAGTGATCATTGCGTGGTGTCTGGGTGTCACCCAGCACGAACACGGCGTCGACACGGTGCGGGAGATCGTCAACCTGCTGCTGCTTCGGGGCAATATCGGCCGTGAGGGTGCGGGACCGTGCCCCATCCGCGGCCACAGCAACGTGCAGGGTAACCGTACGTGTGGCATTGACCACCGTCCTAGTTCCGCGTTCCTCGACCGGCTCGGAGAGGTCTGCGGCTTCGAGCCACCCCGTGAGCACGGACTCGGCACGGTCGACACCATCGAGGCGATGCATGGCGGCGACATAAAGGCCTTCGTCGGCGTGGGTGGCAATTTCGCCCTCGCCGCCCCGGACATTCCATACACCTCCGAGGCGCTCCGCAACTGCGAGCTCACCGTGCAGGTCAGTACCAAGCTCAATCGGAGCCACGTCGTGCACGGGAAGCGGGCGCTCATCCTCCCGTGTCTTGGCCGCACCGAGAAGGACCGCCAGGCGGCTGGTGAACAGGGGATCACCGTCGAGGATGCGATGTCGATGGTGCACATCTCGTTCGGGATGAAGGAGCCGGTGTCCGCCGAGCTCCGCTCGGAGTGTTCGATCCTTGCCGGGCTCGCCCGCGCCACTCTGCCCGCCAACACGACACCGTGGGAGGACTACGCCGACGACTACGACCGCATCCGGGACACCATGGCCCGTGTGCTCGATGGCTTCGAGGACTTCAACGCCCGTAGCCGACACCCACACGGCTTCCGCATTCGCCAGGCGGCACGCGACCGGATCTTTCAGACGCCCTCCGGTCGGGCCGAATTCTCGCTCGCTCCCCTCCCCGACGACGTCGATCCGGGCCGCGGCCGCCTCGTTCTGGCGACGGTCCGATCGCACGATCAGTTCAACACCACTATCTACTCGAACGACGACCGCTACCGCGGCCTCAAGGGCTTACGGACGGTCATCTTCATGAACCCGACCGACATGAGCGACCGCGGCATCGAGGAGTTCGGTCTCATCGATGTCAAGAGCTTCTCCAAAGACGGGACAGAGCGGACGGTCTACGGCTATCGGGCCGTCCGCTACGAAGTCCCACCGGGTTGCGCTGCCGGCTACATGCCGGAACTGAACGTCCTCTGCGGCATCGCCGACGTCAGCTCGCAAAGCGAGCAGCCGGTGGCCAAGCACCTCAACGTGGAGATCGCCGCATCGGTCACGGCAGAGAGCCAATGAACGGAGTCATGAACCCTCCGGGCCGAAACTGAGGGTGCCGGCGACGTGATGCCGCTCGCTGCTGCGCAGATCAGCAGCGAGGTGGTGCCCGCACGCGCCCAGATGGCGACCACCCTCGGGTTCCACATCATCTTGGCGTGCCTCGGGATCGCGTTGCCAACCATCGTGCTTCTGGCCGAGTTCATTGGCTTGCGGCGACACGACGAAACGGCCATGAGGCTCGCTCGGCGCTGGTCGGTGGCCATGGCCGTGCTGGTTGCCGTCGGTGCGGTAACGGGCACGGTCCTCTCGTTCGAGTTGGGCCTATTGTGGCCCGGACTGATGCGGCGCTACGGCGCCGTTCTCGGGCTGCCGTTCGGTATCGAGGGTCTGTTCTTCTTCCTGGAGGCGATCTTTACCGCCATCTATCTCTACGGCTGGCGACGCCTGTCCGGATGGACCCATTTTGCCACCGGAATTCCGATCGCTTTGAGCGGGATCTTCGGCGCTATGTCGGTGGTCGCGGTCAACTCGTGGATGAACCAGCCGGGCGGTTTCACCGAGCGCGGTGGCCACATCACTTCAGTCGACCCGTGGCAAGTGTTCTTCAACCATGCGGCTCCCTACGAGATGCCGCACATGATTCTGGCCGCCTATATGGTCACCGGATTCCTCGTTGCCGGGGTGTACGCCGCCGGCATCATGCGTGGCCGGCGTGATCGCTACCACTACACCGGCTTCGCTCTCGGCTTTGTTCCGGCCGCGGTGCTCACTCCGTTCCAAATCTTCGTCGGCGACACCGCCGCTCGCGCCATAGCCCAGGACCAGCCGGTGAAGTTCGCCTCAATGGAGTATGTCGCTCACACCTCCACGAATGTCCCGGAGTGGTTCGGTGGGGTCCTCTCCGGCGGCAATATCTATGGGGGGCTGAAGATTCCTGACTTGGACTCGATCCTGGTTGGATTCCGTCCCGGGACAAAGGTCATCGGCTGGGACAGCGTCCCAGCCGCAGACCGGCCGCCCGTCGCGTGGCTCATCCACCTGTGCTTCGACGTCATGGTGGGTCTCGGGACCCTGCTCTTGCTAGCCGGGCTGTGGGCGGCCTATGCGTGGTGGCGGCACCGTCGTCTGCCACCGCAACGCCTCTTTTGGATGGCCGGTTCGGTCAGCGGCCTCGCCGCAATCCTGGCCATGGAGAGCGGCTGGGTGGTTACCGAGGTTGGCCGCCAACCGTGGGTGGTGTACCGGCTCCAGACCACCGCTTCTGCGACCACCACCAACGGTGGCGTCCTCACAAGCTTGAGCATCGTCATCGTGTTGTACGCACTGTTGGGGACGACGACCATCCTCATCTTGCGAATGCTGTCCCGTCGGTGGCGACGCAGTGACCTCGAGGAGATTGCCGTTCCCTACGGCCCACAGGATCGTCTCGTCGGTCAGGAAGGGATGTAATGGCGGCGGCGACCGTGGGAGCCATCCTGCTCGCCTCGGTGACCCTGTACGCCGTACTGGGGGGCGCAGACTTCGGTGGTGGCTTGTGGGACCTACTGGCCGGCGGCGACCAGCGAGGACGGGCGCCGCGCCAGCTGATCGATGAATCCATCACCCCGGTGTGGGAGGCAAACCATGTCTGGCTGGTCTTCGACCTGGTCATCTTCTGGACCGCCTTCCCATACGCTTTCGCCTCGGTCATGACCGTGGCCGCGCTGCCCCTCTGGCTGGCGCTGGCCGGGATCGTCCTGCGAGGCTCGGGTTTCGCCTTCCGCAAAGAGATCTCACGACTCGGTCTGGAGCGCGCCGCCGGCGCCACCTTCGCCTTCTCGTCGCTGGTCACCCCGTTCTTCATGGGCACGGTGATCGGCGCCATCGCCACCGGCGCCGTCCCGGCCCAGGCCAGCCAGGCCAGCCTCAGCGCGTGGACGAGCCCCACCTCGCTTCTCATTGGATTCTTGTTCGTCAGCGCGTGTGGCTACCTGGCCGCCGTCTACCTGACCGGAGAGGCGGCGCGTCGCTCCGAACGATCGCTGCAGACCTACTTCGCCCGACGTGCGCAGGGTGCCGCCCTCGTGGCCGGGGCGCTGTCGCTGGCCACGCTGGCCGAGCTCAACAGCTCGAACCCCGCGCTCTACGGTCGACTCACTGGGCGGGCGCTTCCCCTGGTGATTCTGGCCGGCCTGTGTGGTCTGGCCGTCGTGGCACTCCTCGCCGTCCACCGCCGCAACGGCATACGTGCGATCGCCGCCCTCGGAGTGGCCGCGGTCATCTGGGGATGGGGCGTGGCCCAGTACCCGGTGCTGTTGCCGCGGACCACCGTGACGTTGGGCGATGCGGGCGCTCCGAACGCCACCCTGCAAGCAATTGTCGTCCTGTTCGTCGTCGCCATCCTGCTCGTCGGGCCTTCGTTCGCCCTCCTCTTCACCCTGCAGCGCCGGCGCCTGCTCCAGTCGGAACCGGCCGGATCGTTGGCTGCCGACCCTCCCCAGGCGAAGCCGCCGGGGTCCTCGCCGTCCATCGGCGGGCCATTGCGTTGATGCCGGTGCGGGCTAGGTGGACGCTTCGGCCACCGGGTGGTCTTGGATGTGGGGCAGAACCTGATCGGCAAAGCGCCGGATGCCGTCGATAGCCTCGCTGCCCCGCTGCCACGGCTTCACCAGGACCCGGCCCACGCCGGCGTCGGCGTGGCGCTTCAGGTCGTCGAGCTCCGTGCCACCGCCGCCCAGGGTGATCTCGACCGCGCCAGGTCGGCTCGCCTCCTCTCGCAACTGCGCGATGCGGGTGGCCGCAGCAGGGATCTGCTCGAGCGCGTGGTTCATGGGTATCCAGCCGTCCCCGACCAGCGCCGCCCGCCGGATCGCGGCAGGGCCGTCGCCGCCGATGTGGAGGGGTGGCCACGGTGCCTGGGTCGGCTTGGGCTCGAACATCACCGGTCCGAAGTCGAAGAACTCGCCGTGGTGCTCCACCACCTCTTCGCCCCAGAGCCGTCGGCACACCTCGATGGACTCGTCGACCCGGCGCCCGCGGGTGGCGAAGTCGAGACCCACGGCCTCCCACTCGGCCTCGAGCCAACTGGCCCCGATGCCGAATTCCAATCGTCCGTCGGACACGACGTCCATGGTGGCCACCGCCCGGGCCACGATGAAGGGATGGCGCAGGCCGATGTTGTAGACCTGGGTGCCAAAGTGGATGTGCTCGGTCTGGCCGGCCAAAAAACCGAGGTAGGCGAAGACGTCGAACACCGGGACGTTGGCGGGGATGGGAGGGTGGTCGGCTCCGGCGTGTGGGCTGCCGGCCATGTCCACCGGGATGACGAGGTGCTCGGGCATCCACACCGACTCGTACCCCAGGGCGTCGGCCTCCCGCGTCAGCTCGGCCCAGAGGCTGGGCCTGAGCGTGCCGAGCGATATCCCGATCTTCACCGCGTCACCTCCATAAGCCGACGGGCCCTTGACCGTAGTGGCAGCAACGCCGGGCTGCCTCCGGCCGTGGGGGTCGAGGCCCATGGGACCGACCGATCGGCCATGAGCTCAGCCACCTTGTTTGGGATCGTCGGGATAGGGCTCTTCGAAGTAGGACTCGGTCGACGCCACCAGGCCGTCGTACAGCTCGACCGGGGGCGCCTCGGTGACCGGCTGGGCGATCCTCGAGGCCATGATGCCCTCGCGCTGGCGCAGGGCGAACATGGACTCCCGCCGTCCCGAGTAGGACTCGGGTTGGCGCACCATCCACAGGATTCCCTCGGCCGCCACCTCGGACGGTTCCCAGGCCGAGTGGTCGGCACCGGGGGTGTTGGCCACGAATCCCTCGGAGGCCACGCCGATGTCGATACGGAAGCAGTTGACGGCGATCCCGGATGGAGCCAGCTGGAGGGCGGCGTCGACGGTGAGCCGCTCGAGCCCGATCTTGGAGATGCCGTAGGCCATGAGACCGCCGTGGGGATACATGGCCGCCACCGAGGAGACGTTGATCACGACGCCGCCGCCGCCGCTGACCGCCATGGCCGGGGCCGCTTCCCGGATGGCGATGAGCGGGGCTCGCAGGTTGACCTGCATGATGAGGTCGTAGCGATTGAGGGGGATGTCGAGATCGCCGATGAACGTGATGGCGGCGTTGTTGATGAGGACATCGATGCGTCCGAAGTGGTCGACTGTCCGGGCCACCATGGCCACTACTTCGTCGTCCACGGCCAGGTTGGTGGGAACGGCGAGGCCGCGACGACCGACCGCTTCGATGCGGGCGATGGTCTCGTCCAGGGTGCCCGGCGTTCGCTGCGGGCTGGACTGGGTGGAGCGGGCGGCACAGGCAACGTCGCATCCCGCCTCGGCCAACGCCACCGCGGTGGCTGCGCCCACGCCTCGGCTGGCTCCCGTCACCAGGGCCACCTTCCCTTCGAGCACGTCCACGTCCTGCCCCCTCGCTGTCAGTCCGGTTCCTGGGCTGGTGCCTCAGGGTGCGCCAATGCGTGACGTCCAAACATTATGTATGTTAGATACGCAATGTATCAAGTGAGCGAACTCCGAGGCTGATGATGACCACGCCGGCCGAGGGCATACATCAGGACAGGGGCGCGGGTCGCCGGGCGGCCCACGTCCAAGACACCCGGCGCGCCCTGCTCGACACCGCTCGGCAGCTTTTCGCCGAGTACGGCTTCCAGGCGACGCGAACAGAAGAGGTCGTGCAACGGGCCGGCCTGACCAGAGGGGCGCTGTACCACCACTTCCGGGACAAGGAGGATCTGTTCCGGGCCGTGTTCGAGGAGGTAGCGGCCGAGGTCGACCAGTCCCTGGTGCGACGGTCGAGCGACCGACCGGTCAGCGCCTGGGCCCTGTTCCGGGCCAACAGCGAGGTCTATCTCGACGCCGCCTCCACCAATCAGGCCTATCGGCAGATCGTCCTCATCGACGGGCCGGCTGTGCTCGGACAGAAGCGCTGGTCGGAACGGGGCGAGGGCCCGACCGGCAAGATCGTCGAGTACCTGCGTGAGGCCGTGGCCGAGGGGGTACTCGAGCCGCAACCGGTCGAACCGCTCGCCCATCTGCTTTCGGCGTTGGGTGTGGGTTCGGCCATGTACGTGACCTACGCAGAGGACCCGGTGGCCGCCCGCCGGGAGATCAGCGAGTGCTACGAGCGATTCCTTTCGGGACTCGGGGTGCACGAGACCACATCCGATGAACCATCTCGCCCCCGGGCGAGCGAAACCACCAAGAAAGGACCCTGATGGCCTGGGACTTCTCCACCGAGCCGGAATTCCAAGAAAAGCTGGACTGGGCTCGCCAGTTCGTGGCCGACCGCGTCGAGCCGCTCGACCTGCTCTATCCCCATCGTCAGTTCCACCCCTTGGACGACGAACTGCGCCCGATCGTGGACCCGATGAAGCAAGAGGTCCGGGACCATGACCTGTGGGCAGCCCATCTCGGCCCCGAGTTAGGTGGGAAGGGCTACGGGCAGCTGAAGCTGGCCCTGCTGAACGAGATCCTCGGCGTCTCGGGGTGGGCGCCCATCGTGTTCGGGACGCAAGCGCCCGACACGGGGAACGCCGAGATCATCGCCCACTACGGGACCGACGAGCAAAAGGAGAAGTATCTCCAGCCGCTGTTGAACGGCGAGGTCTTCTCCTGCTACTCGATGACCGAGCCCCAGGCCGGCTCGGATCCAAAGCAGTTCACCACCCGGGCTGTCCGCGACGGCGACCAGTGGGTGATCAACGGGTGGAAATTCTTCTCCTCCAACGCCCGCACCGCCGCCTTCCTCATCGTGATGGCCATCACCGACCCCGACGTCAGCGTGTACCAGGGTGCTTCCATGTTCTTGGTCCCGACCGACACACCTGGGGTCGACATGGTCCGCCACGTCGGCCTGCCCGGAGAGTCGGAGGACGAGGGCATGCACGCCTTGATCCACTACAACGAGGTGCGGGTCCCGGCCGAGAGCCTGCTCGGCGGCGAGGGGCAGGCCTTCGGTATTGCCCAGACCCGGCTGGGCGGGGGACGGGTGCACCACGCCATGCGATCGGTGGCCACCTGTCAGCGAGCCCTCGACCTGATGTGCGAGCGCGTGCTGAGCCGTGAGACCCAGGGCAGCTTGTTGGCCCGGAAGCAGTTCATGCAGGGCGATATCGCCGACTCGTACGCCGAGCTCCAGCAGTTCCGGCTGCTCGTCCTCTATACGGCGTGGGAGATCGACCAGTACAAGGACTACCAGCGGACCAGGAAGAACATCGCGGCCATCAAGGCGCTCACCCCCAAGGTCGTCCACGACGCCGTGTGGCGGTCGATGCATGCCCATGGTGCACTCGGGGTCTCCAACGAGATGCCCCTGGCCGGCATGTGGATGATGGCGCCCATCATGAGCGTGGTCGACGGGCCCACCGAGGTGCACAAGGTCACCGTGGCCCGCGAGGTCCTGAAGGACTACGAGCCTGCCCCGGGGCTCTGGCCCACGGCCCATCTCCCCGCCCAGCGAGAGGCGGCCCGGGAGAAGCTGGCCGAGTACCTCGAGCACGTCGTCGGCAACTCCTGACCGGGGATTCCGTGCGAGCGCTTCGCTGCAACCAGTACGGGTCGGTCGACACCTTGGTGGTCGAAGATGTCCCGGGACTGATTCCTTCCGACGGTCAGGTCGTGGTGGACGTGGCCGCTGCGGCGGTCAACTTCCCCGACGTGTTACTGGTGGCCGACCAGTACCAGATCCACGTACCCGTCCCCTTCACTCCGGGGAGTGAATTCGCCGGCACGGTCAGCGCCGTCGGGGCGGGGGTGAAAGGGGTGACCGTCGGGGACCGGGTCATGGGGGCCGCGCTCATCGGCGCGTTCGCCGAGCAGATCCTGGTTCCGGCGTCGTCGGTGCAGCCGGTGGACCCGGCGGTGGACCTCCGGTCGGCTGCCGCCTCGGTCGTCGCCCACCTCACCGCTTACCATGCGCTGCACACCGTGGGGCGAGTTCTTCCCGAGGACTGGGTGGTGGTCCTCGGGGCGGCCGGGGGGGTGGGGCTGGCCGCCATCGAGCTGGGCACCGTATTGGGCGCCCGCATGCTGGCCGCGGCCTCCACGCCAGAGAAGCTGGCCCTCTGTCTCGAGAAGGGGGCCGAGGCGGTGATCGACTACCGCACCGAGAACCTGAAGGAGCGGATCAAGAAGATCACCGGAGGCGGCGCTCACATGGTCATCGATCCCGTGGGCGGCCCGGCGGCCGAGGAGGCCCTCCGCGCCATGCGCTGGGGCGGCCGGTTCGTGTCGGTGGGATTCGCCTCCGGGGAGATCCCCCGGATCCCCCTCAACCTGGTGCTGTTGAAAGGCGTGATCGTAACCGGGTTCGCCATGGAGGGCCTGGCCCGCAACCAACCCGAAGACGTCGCCCGTGACCGGGCAGAGCTCCTCGATCTCCTGGCCACCGGGCGGGTGGTTCCCCACGTCTCCGCCGTCTACCCGCTCGACCAGGCCGATCGGGCTCTGGCCGACCTGGCCCAACGTCGGGCCACGGGCAAGGTTCTCATCGAGCCGTCGGCCTGAAGCTCCATCAATGTCAGACACAACAACGAAGTCCGCGCACTACCTGCAATCGGAGGGAAGCATTTCATGACCGCTGACGCTATTGAGAAACCGACCATCGACTCGGCATCGCTCACCGCTTGGATGGACAGAGAGGGCCTGTCCGGAGCCGGGCTGCCCGTCGAATCGAGCTTCATCTCCGGTGGGAGCCAGAACGAGATCTTCGAGATCCGGCGCGGCGACCTCCACGGTGCGCTCCGCATCCCGCCGAGCACCGCCCCGGCGTCGCGCGACGAAGGCATCCTGCGCGAGTGGCGGATCATCGAGGCGCTGACCGGGACGGACGTGCCCCACACCGAGGCCATTGCCGTGTGCAAGGACTCGAGCGTGCTCGGCCGGACCTTTTACATCATGGGCTTCGTCGACGGTTGGTCGCCGATGGCGCTCGGTGGCTGGGCTGCCCCCTATGACACCGATCCGAAGGAGCGTCGAGGCCTGGCCTACGAGCTCATCGACGGGATCGTCGAGATGGGAAAGGTGGACTGGCAGGGCAAGGGGCTCGGTGATCTTGGCCGTCCCGATGGCTTCCACGATCGACAGGTCGAGCGCTGGACCCGCTTCCTGGAGCGGATCAAGGGTCGTGAGATCGCTGGCTACGACGAAGCCACCGCCTGGCTCTCGGAGCACCGTCCTCTCGACTTCGTCCCCGGCATCATGCACGGCGACTACCAGTTCGCCAACGTCATGTTCCGCCACGGGACGCCGGCTCGACTGGCCGCCATCATCGACTGGGAGATGGGCACCGTCGGCGACCCCAAACTCGACCTGGCCTGGGCTCTCCAGGGCTGGCCGGAAGACACCTCGGCCGAGACGGGTGGAGGCGGCTACGTGGACATCACGGGCATGCCCAGTCGCAGCGAACTGCTCGCCTTTTACGCCGAGCGCTCCGGGCGGCAGGTCGATGACTTCGACTACTACCTGGTTCTTGCCCGCTGGAAGCTAGCCATCGTCCTCGAGCAGGGATTCCAGCGAGCCGGGAGTGATCCGAAACTGGAAGCATTCGGGGCAGTCGTCCTCGACAACATGGCCCGGGCTGCCGAGCTGGCCGGATCAAGCTCCTATGCTGGGACCGCGAACTGAAGCCGCCGGTCATCGACGCCGATCTCGGGTTACCGACCACTCACAGCGTCGTCCCGGCCTAGGAGGCTCGATGGCACCGGAATCCAAGGACGACCTGGTGACGTCCGACTGCGGATACAAGCTAGCCACGCGCCAGGGAAGGTCCACCGGCGCCCGCTCGGGCCGACGGATCCGTCCGGTCGCTTGATGCTGCGTCTCCCCGAAGCGGCCGGACCGAGCGATCCCGCCCGCTCGACACCCGCTCGCCAACCCGGTTCGGTTCGCCGCACGTCGAGCATCGACACCTCCCGCCCGGACGGGCTCCGGTCAGACCTGGTGGTCGCCGCCCGGGCCCGGTATCTGCGCACCGGGCCCGACGGCTCGGCCGTGGTCGAGTCCGAGGCCGTGCTGTGGGCCCAGATCGACGGGGCCACCCACAAGCTGATCGCTATCGAAACGACACCCGAGGTCCCCGCGCTTGGTGCACTGCTCGGCGTGTTGGTGGGCCCGGGGTTCCGTCGCCAGCTCGATGAGGCAGTGTCCGAGGAGCGGGACGCGGGCACCCTCTTGTACCTCCTCCTCGACGACTTACCCGGCGCCGTCCTCGTGTCCGGCTACGCCATGCAGCGGGCCGGCGCCTTCGACGAGATCCCTCCCGAGCGGGTCAAGGACATGTCGACCGAGTTCCTCTCCCGGGACGATCTCTGTGCCGGCTGGGCCCACGACGCCACCATGATGGTGTCGGTCCGGGCCACGGGGGACATCCCCGTCCCCATCGGGCCGCCGGCGCCGGTCCTGGAGCCGGACGACGACCCCTGGTCCTGGCACGCCATGGCCCCGATGACAGCTCACGGGATGCGCCGCCGCCGCCGCCTCGACGTTTTGCCGCCACTGGTCCCGGGGGGCGAGCACCGTCTCGACGTCCACTTCCGCGACAGCCACGTCGACGAGGACGGAGCGGAGAGCGTGGTCCACGAGTACTCGGTGACCGGGATGGTCGACGGCGCCGCCGGCCAGGTCGTCGATGTGACCGCCCAGGCTCACGTCCTGCCGTGGATGGAATGCCCGGGAGCGGTGGGCAGCGCCCACCGCTTGGCCGGGATGCCGCTGACCGAGCTCCGGCCCTGGGTGCGCCGGGAGCTCACCGGGGTGAGCACCTGCACCCATCTCAACGACACCCTGCGCTCGCTGGCTGACGTGACGGTGCTGCTCCGGTCAACAGTCCGGCCGCCGGCGTAGTTCGGCGGCCCAACGTGGTCGGCGCGGTCGGCCTGGGACGACCGTTCAGCGCAGTGGCCGGAAGAATGCCCGGAGGTCCTCGACCAAAAGATCGGGCTGCTCGGCCGCGGCGAAATGGCCGCCCCGGGGCATCTCGGTCCACCGCGTCAGGTTGGTGTGCTGCTCGGCCAGCCGACGGGGGACGAACACGAGGTCCTTGGGGAAGACGGCGATGCCCGTGGGCGCTTCGATGGCCGGGACCCGATCGTGGGCCAGGCGATTGGGCTCCCGGAAGTTCTCCCAGTAGTACCGCATCGTCGACCCGATGCTCTCGGTCACCCAGTAGAGCATCACGCTGGTCAGCAGAAAGTCCCGAGACAACGCGTCGTAGAGGTCGCCGTCGTGGTCGCTCCACAGCCGGCGCCGTTCCAGGATCCACGAGGCGAGTCCCACCGGCGAGTCATTGAGTGCGTAGGCCAGGGTCTGGGGGTCCTGCGACTGCACGGCCACATGGCTCTTAGCGAAGGTCATCCGCTCCTGCATCTTGTCGAACCAGCCCTCCTCGCCCGGCCCGTAGTCCTCGGCCGAGAGCCCCGAGTAGTACGACACCCGCATGAGCACGGGCAGGCTGAGATGCACTCCGAACAGGTGCTCGGGGTACTCGTGACCGAGCTGGGCGGTGACGCTGGCTCCCCAGTCCCCACCGTGGGCCCCGAATTTTGTGTACCCCAGCACCTCTTGCATAAGCCGGACCCACAGCCCTGCCGTGGTCCGCACCGTCACCCCGGTGCGGGTCAGCGGCACCGAGTAGCCGTACCCCGGAAGCGAGGGGACGACCACGTCGAAGGCATCGGCTGGGTCCCCGCCGTGGCTGGCCGGGTCGGCCAATGCGTCGATGGTCTCGGCGAAGTCCCAGAAGGTCCACGGCCACCCGTGGGTCAGCACCAAGGGGACGGGATCGGGGCCGACCCCCCGCCGGTGGATGTAGTGGATAGGAACGTCGTCCAGGACCACCCGGTAGTGCTCAAAACGGTTCATGGCCGTCTCATGGGTGCGCCAGTCGTAGCCGGTGCGCCAGTAGTCGACGAGGTCCTCGAGCCACTCCCGGTTGGTCCCGTACCGCCAATCGTCGTTACCCGGGTCGGCGGGCCACCGCATCCGGGCCAATCGGCTCTGGAGGTCCTCGAGCACGCGGTCCTCGACGGCGATCTCGAACCGCTCGGGCACCGCCGTCATCAGCGCACCTCGGAGGGTACGTGTACCGGCGCTGAGGCCTGCACTAGGGCCACCCTGGTCGACTCGGACAAGGGTGCGAGCACCTTGGTCAGCGCTCCGTAGAGGAGGGCGCCGAAGGGCCACTGGGTCACGATTCGACCGGAGGCCGACTTGTAGTAGTTGTTGCTGACCTTCCAAGCGGTGCCTTCCATCTGGCGCTCGAGCCAGCGGTTGTACAGCTCGTAGAAGGTCGGGCGAACCTCGACCGCGGTCACGCGTTGGCGCATCATTCGCTTGGTCGCCTGCACCACGTGCTCGGCTTGGCGTTCCAGGCACGAGATGATCTCGCCCCCGTTGGTGTTCGGCCCATAGAGCATGTAGAAATTCGGGAACCCCGGGACGGTCATGCCCAGCATGGCCCGCGGCTCGCCGTCCCAGACCTCGTGGATGGTCCGACCACCGCGGCCGACCACCTCCAAGCTGGCCAAGTAGTTGGCCGGCTGGAAGCCGGTGGCCATGACCAGGATGTCGACGAGATGCTCCTTTCCATCGGCGTCGATGATCCCCTGCTCGGTCACCGATGCCACCGCTCGGGGGACCAGCTCGACGTTGGGACGCCGCAGCGATCGGTAGAACGTGGAATTCAAGATGGGCCGCTTTCCGGGGTACGGGTACTTGGGTGTGAGCGCCTCACGCAGATCCGGTCGCTCGGCGAACTCGCGATCGATGAAACTGCGGCACTGGTGCTCCCGCAGCGCGTTGATCTTCGTCCCTGGGCGATGGATGGCCCCACCGATCTGGTTGCGTTCGAGGAGCAGGGCCAATCGGATCCGTTGGATGCGTCGTTTCAGCCTGCTCTGGAATGTCTGTCGTTCCTCGGCCGTGAAGTCCCGGTCGCCTTTGGGGATGATCCATCCCGGCTCGCGCTGGAAGACCAAAAGGTGTCCGACCCGGGGCGCGATCTCGGGCACGATCTGGGTGGCCGTCGAACCGGTGCCCACGACGGCCACCCGCTTGCCGGCGAGATCGTGCTCGTGCTCCCAGCGGAACGTGTGGAATTTCGGCCCCTCGAACTTCTCCAGGCCGGGCCAGTCCGGGTACCGGGGATAGTTGAGGAGGCCCAACGCACTGACCACCACGTTGGCCTGTACTTCCTCCCCGTGGTGGAGGCGGACGGTATAGAGGTGGGTCTGCTCGTCCCAGACCGCCTCGTCGACTGTCGTGGCGAAGCGGAAGTGCGAGCGCAGCCCGTAGTCATCGATCACCTCTTCCAGGTAGCCCTGGAGCTCCTCTTGGCGGGCGTGGGTCCGGCTCCAGTCGTAGCTCTTGAACGAATACGAGTAGAGGTGCGAGGCCACGTCGACCTCGGCTCCGGGGTAGCGGTTGTCCCACCAGGTCCCTCCGGGGCCTTCGGATTTCTCGAAGATGGTGAAGGTTTCGATGCCCGCTCGCTTCAACTTGACGCCGGTAGCGATGCCCCCGAACCCCGCGCCGACGATGGCGACCAGAGGCGTTCCTGCAGCCCCGAACGGGCTGTTGACGGAATTGCTCGTCACCTGCCCCTCCGGTCGGGTACGCGTTCCCGGTCATCGTGCAACGGTCTCGATCCCAACGTGCTCAGTACAGCGGTGACCAGCTGCTCGTCCGCAACAGTCTGGACTCCCACTGGTCGCGCAGCGCCAGTGCGTCGTACATGTACGAGCCTGGACCGCGGTGTTCGGGCGGCATCTCGCTGGTCAGGAGCTGGGTCAGGGCCTCGGGCCGGCGGATCTTCTGCCAGAGCATGGCCTCTCGTCGCTGGTGGGTGCCGTGGGCGACCTGGAAGCAGGCCTGGATGTCGAGCACCTGTTGCTCGGGAGGTCGCTTCTGCATCGGTGCGTAGTAGATGTCGTACCAGCCTTGGATGTAGTCGTCGATGGCCACGTACGGCCAGCCGGTGTCCTCCATGAACAAGCTGAGCTCATGGGTATGCCCGTCGGTGGGAACGCCGGCGAGGTCGACCGCTTGGAGCGGTGACCAGTGGACGGGGATGAGGATCTTCCCGAAGACGTCGTGGCGGAGGGTGTCGACTTGGCGGGACCAGGACTGGAGGTTCCCCCGCTGCACCCTGGTGCCCAGTTCCTCCCAGGCCCGACCGTCGGCGATGGCGGTGATGGTGACCACGTTGTAGGACAACCCGCTGCCGTGAGCATGGTTGGCGTACCACAGCAGCCGGGCGTAGTCGGTCTCGGCCAAGGTCGGCATCCACTCCTCCCGGTAGGCGGCCTCGAACTCGTCTTCCTTGGTGCCGACCACCTTGTGGACTTCGTGCAGAAACAGCACGGTCGCTCCTTTTCCTCAGGCCATCAGTAGAGCGGCGACCAGGCGGATGTTCGCAGCAACTTGGACTCCCACTGGTCGCGAACGGCCAGGGCGTCGTGCATCCAGGTACCGGGCTTGCGCATCTCGTGCGGTATCTCGCTCATGAGCAGATGCTGGAGGCGGTCGGTGTCGTGGACCCTCTGCATGAGGACGACCTCGCTGCGCACGTGGGTGCCCAGAGCAGGTTGCAGGGCCAGCTGGATGGAGATGAGCCTCTCCGACGGGTCCACCTTCAGGCTCTTGGAGTAGACGGAACCACAGGCGTCGATGTAGTCCTGGAGCTTCCCGTCATAGGGCCACATGGTGTCTTCCATGTACATGGTCAGCTCGTGGCTTGCGCCGTCGACCGGGACGGCGGCCAGGTCGATGTCCTGCATGGGCGACCAGGGCAACGGCATGAGTATCTTTCCCTCCACGTCGTGGCGCAGGGTGTCGACCTCGCCCATCCAGGCCTGCAGGTCCCCCTTTTGGGCTCGGAGGGCCAGGTCCTCCCAGGCTCGGCCGTCGGCCAGCGCGGTGACGGTCACCACCTGGTAGGACATCCCGCTGCCGTGGGCATGGTTGGCGTACCACAGCAACCGGGCGTCGTCGCTTTCGGCCATGGTCGGCATCCACTGGTCCCGGTATGCGGCTTCGAACTCGTCTTCCTTGGTGCCGACCACTTTGTGGACCTCGTGCAAGAACAGCACGTCCTCCCCCCTTTCCCTCGGCAACCTCGGTGTGGCCAACCCAGATCGCCGTGAGGGACCTGGCCATCGGACCTTGCTGCCACGCCCGACCCTGGTGCCTCACAGTAGACGGGAATCATTGTTTTCGCCATCGGCTCGAGGCCGCCCGACCACGGCTACGGCGTCAGGTCGGCGGGGCGGCAAAGGCGTGACGGAGGTGCCCGATGGCCTCGTCCAACGCCACCGCGCCCGTGGGAACTGCGGCGCCCATGGTGAGGAAGCCGTGCATCTGGCCGCCATAGTGCGACACGACCGTGGGCACCCCGAGATGGGTGAGCCGATTGGCATAGGCCTCTCCCTCGTCGCACAACGGGTCGTAGGCCGCGGTGACCACGTGAGCCGGACACGTCCGGCCCAGCGCGTCTTCGGAGGCGAAGATGGGCGAGATCCGGGGGTCGGCCGGGTCGGCGTCGCCGACGTAGCAGTCGACGAACCACCGCATCATCGAGGCGCTGAGCAGGTAGCCGCGCTCCACCCGCCGATAGGACGGATGCGACATGGTGGCGTCGATGACGGGATAGGCCAAGAGCTGGTGGACCAGTCCCGGCACCCAGAGGGCGGCGACGGCGGCCAGGTTCCCACCGGCCGAATCACCGCCGACGGCGATCCGGGAGGGGTCGCCGCCGAACTGGCGGGCCTCATCGACCACGGCACGGGTCACGGCCAACGCATCGTCGAAGGCGGCAGGAAAGGGGTGCTCGGGGGCCAGCCGGTAGTCGGGGACGACCACAACGCAGCCGGCCCCGGCGGCCAGGTCCCTGGCGGTGTGCAACGACTGCTCCGCGCTCCCGATCACCCACCCGCCGCCGTGGAACCAGACCAGGAGGGGCGAAGGGTCCGAGCCGATCCGATCCGAGGCGATCGGCGTGACGACCAGGGTGGGAACGCCACCGATCTCCCGCTCTTCTACCGAGCCGACTTCTGCGCCCGGGTCAGCCGAGAGCGCGGCCGCCGCCGCCGCGGCGGTCCGAGCCTCGTCGGGCGACAAGGTCTCCATGGGCGGGGCGTTCTGCTGGGCCAGCAGGCCGAGGAGCTTCGCAGCATCGGGATCGAGTGACATGTGGACCTCTCCCAGGTGGACGGTGGCGGCGACGTTATCCGTTTTCCCCATTTGAACCGAGAGAAAGCTCATTGCGACAGATCGGAATGGCCTGTGACAAGATCGCCGGGCGGGGCGCCCTTCCCACCGGGGGCCAAGGGAGCTTGTCGGGGTCCGAGGACCTCGGGCGAGCTACGCCGCCACGGAGAGAGGGAGAGACATGGCTGAGCTTTCGGAGTTGCTGGGGGTCCTCGACCTCGAGCCGGTCGGCGAGGGCCGCTTTCGGGGGCAGAACTTCGGCTCCGGTCCCGGAGGCGTGGTCTTCGGAGGACAGCTCCTGGCCCAGACCATCGTGGCCGCTGCGACGGTCGACCCGAGCAAAGAGGTGAAGTCAGTGCACACCGTGTTCGCCCGCGGCGGTGCGCTGGACCAACCCCTCGACATCGAAGTCGAGGCCATGCACGTGGGCCGGGCACTGGGCAGCGCCACGGTGACCGTCCGACAGGGCGACCGCCTGTGCACCCGTTCGCTGGTCCTACTGAGCGCGGTGGAGCCCGACCTCATCCGCCACGGTGCGGCGCAGCCCGAGGTAGGTGTGCCCGACGACGCCCCACTTTCGGCCCACGAGGACTTCTGGGAGATCCGGGTGGTCGACGGCGTCGACATCTCCGACCCCGATTCCGTCGGGCCCGCCGAGCTCTTCGTGTGGAGCCGGTTCCCCGGTTCCGACGCGGCCGGGGTGACCGGACAGGCCCTGTTGGCCTACGCCACCGACGGGTTCCTCATCGGGACGGCCATGCGTCCGCACGCCGGCTTTGGGCAAGCGCTGTCCCACGTCGAGTTCTCGACCAGCGTGCTCACCCACACCCTGACCTTCCACGAGCCGATCAACGCCGGGGAGTGGTACTTGTTGGCCCACGAGAGCCCGTATGCCGGGCGGGGTCGCTCGTACGGTCGGGCCAACGTCTTCAGCCCGGACGGCAGCCTGGTGGCCTCCTTCGTCCAGGAGAACATGGTCCGCGCCTTCCCCGAGGGCCAACAGCCGCAGGCGGGTGGGCGCTCCAAGTTCTGAGCCCACCGCCGAAGGACGGCTCCGAGCCGATCAGCCTGAGACGGCTCCGACCACCGCGGAATTGAGGTGCTTGCCACCCATGGACCCGGCGAACCCGACACCACCGAAGCCGAAGACGCCACCATCGGCGGCTACCAGCCAGTAGCCCCCACCGTCACGGTTGGAGACCATGGCCACCATCGGTTGGTTCAGCGGCTGGCCGCCCATGGACCCGGCGAACACGGCATCACCGAAGGCGAAGACACCGCCATCGGCGGCCACCAGCCAGTAGCCCCCACCGTCTGGGGTGGGGGCCATGCCCACCATCGGTTGATTGAGTGGCTGGCCGCCCATGGACCCGGCGAACACGGCATCACCGAAGCTGAAGACGCCGCCATCGGCGGCCACCAGCCAGTAGCCGTCTCCTGTGGGCGCCGCCGCCGCGCCGACAATGGCGGTGTTCGACGCAGCATTACCGAGGTCGGGAGCGTTGAACGCAAAGGTCTGTCCGTCGGCACCGATGACCCAGTACCCGCCGGTGGCCGGATCGAGGATCATGGCCACGATGTCGTTTACCGTCGCCATGTGGGGAACCGATCC
>JAUTXB010000126.1 GCA_030838245.1 Acidimicrobiaceae bacterium | reverse complement strand
CGGTGGCCCGGGTGGACGAGGTGTTTCCGGTGAGCCCCGTGCTCCGGGACCACGAGGCGGGGAATTCCTTGGCTGCCGGGCGCTGCATGAGCTCGGCGATGGCCTCTGCGGGGCTCCGAACCCCGTCGAGCAGATCGGCCACCTGTTCAACGATGGGCATCTCCACATCGTATGAGGAGGCCAGGTCGACCATGGGCCGCGCCGTCTTCACCCCTTCGGCCACCATGCGCATGTCGGCGATCACCTCGTCGAGGGAGCGGCCGCGGCCCAGCGCCTCGCCCAGCGTGCGGTTGCGGCTCTTCGGACTGGTGCAGGTAGCCACCAGGTCGCCGACTCCGGCCAGGCCGCCGAAGGTGGTCACCGCCCCGCCCAGCTCCACACCCAGACGGGCCATCTCGGCCAGGCCCCGGGTGATGAGTGCGGCCCGAGTGTTGTCACCGAAGCCCAGGCCGTTGGCGATGCCGGCCGCGATGGCCAAGACGTTCTTGAGGGCGCCCGCGATCTCGCAGCCGACCACGTCGATGTTGGTATAGACCCGGAAGTGGGGCGAGATGAGCAGTTCTTGCACCCACTCGACCAGCTCCTGGTCGGCCAGCGCGACCACGCTGGCGGTGGGCTGACCAGCGATGACCTCCGACGCCAGGTTGGGCCCGGTGAGGACGCCGGCCGGGCTGTTCGGAAGCAGCTCAGCCACCACTTGAGTCATTCTCCGGTAGCTCCCCTGCTCGAGCCCCTTGGTCAGGCTGATCACCGGCGTGCCCGGCGTGACCGACGGGGCCAGATCGGCCAGGACGGCCCGGAAGCCGTGGGAGGGGACGGCCATGATCACCAGCTCGGCGCCGGACACCGCGGCGCCCAGGTCGGCCGTGGCCTCGAGGCCCTCGGGCAACGTGATGTCGGGCAGGTAGGCCTGGTTGCACCGGTCGGTCCGAAGGCTCTGGGCCAAGTCCGGACTGCGGGCCCACAGAATGGTGGAGGTGTTCGATGACACCAGGGACGCCACCGTGGTCCCCCATGAGCCTGCGCCAATGACGGCAACTCTCCCGGCCACAGCACCCAGACTAAGGCCTGGCGTGCAGCCCCGCGACTTCGTCCCCACCTGGTCTGCTCCCGACCTATCGGTTCCTCTGGGACCTGGAATGGTCCCCGACTGGCCCCTCGACGCTGGCCGGTCGAACGGCTGCTCCCTCGGTAATCGAGGTGCCGGCCAAATGGACACTCGGGCGGGGCGCCGTACACTGACCTGGTGGCCGGTCCTGGCATCCGATCGCTCCACCTGCGCCAGGCCCTCCGTCTCGACGCGGAGTCGGCAGTCCTGGTTCCGGTGAAGGCGTTCGATCAAGCGAAGCTCCGACTGGATGCTGCCCTCGGCGCGGTCGAGCGAGCGCGACTGGCCCGAGCTATGGCCGAACAGGTCCTCTGGGCCGCCCGTCCGCTCCCCGTCGCCGTGGTGTGCGACGACACCGACGTGGCCGACTGGGCTCGGGGGAACGGCGCACTGGTCATCTGGGAGCCGGGACGGGGCCTGAACGGAGCGGTCGAAGCCGGGGTGGATCGACTTCGCTCCGCCGGCGCGGCGCAGGTGATCGTGGCCCACGGCGACCTGCCTCGAGCCCGCGGACTCGAGCTAGTGGGACAGGCTCCGGGGATCACGCTGGTCCCCGATCGGTTCGGCAACGGGACCAATGTGATCGCCGTACCTTCCGATGCCGGATTCCATTTCTCCTACGGGCCCGGCTCGTTCGCCCGGCACCGGGCCGAAGTCGAGCGCATCGGGCTGCCGCTGCACATCCTCGATCAACCCGACTTGGCCTGGGACGTCGACGAGCCCGCCGATGTCGTCCCGGTCCGCGGCAGTCGCTGAGCCGAGCCGGACTGCACATGAGCATGTCGTCATCGCAGCCCGGGCCGTCGGGCCCGAGCGGGCTTCCGGTCGGAGACCTCCCTGTCCACGGCCCAACGTCCATCGACATCGCCGTTCCCGAACGCGCCCTGGCCATCGGCGCCCATCCTGACGACATCGAGTTCGGGTGTGGTGCCACCCTGGCCAAATGGGCCAGCGCCGGCTGCCGGGTCCACCACCTGGTCCTGACCGATGGGTCCAAGGGGACCTGGGATCCGGAGCAAGAGCTGGCCGAGCTTGTGGCCGAACGACGAGCCGAGTGCCTCGCGGCCGCCGCCGTGATCGACACCCGATCCGATGCCGGAACGGCCCCGGCCGACGACGACCGCGTCACCTTTCTCGACCGGGTCGACGGCGAGTTGGCCGACGGAGTGGACGAGCGCCGGGCAGTATGCCGGATCATCCGAGCCGTTCGACCCTCGGTGATCCTCGGGCATGACCCGTGGCGGCGTTACCGCCTGCATCCCGACCATCGAGCGGCAGGGTTCCTCACCGTCGACGCGTTGGTGGCTGCCCGAGACCCCCACTTCTTTCCCGAGCTCGACCTTGCCCCCCACCGTCCGAGCGCTTTGCTGTTGTGGGAGCCCGATCAGCCCAACCACGTCGAGGATGCCCACGGGTTCGAGGACACCAAGGTCCGGGCCCTCCTCTGTCACCTGAGCCAGCAGCAAACCACCATGGGCATCGACCCGACTGACACGCAGGGTGGCGAGGCCGATGCATTCGGCCGCCGGGTCTTCCATCAGCTCGGCGCGCACGGGGCCCTCGCCTCGTTACCTGCCGGTGAAGCGTTCCATCTGCTGACCGATATCTAAATCGGCTGTCGCACTCGCGCTTACCTCTGTCAGCGGCCGCCGTCGCTCGCTTTGACGCACCTTTGCATAGACACGACAACGGGGGCCCGAAGGCCCCCGTTGTCGCAACACTGCGCATCCGCCGACCGGGTGTCGCACCCACCCGGCGGAGCTGTCTGTGGCGGTATCTACCGTCGCTTGGCAGCCTTGCGGGCCGGAGCCCGCTTGGCGGCCTTCTTGGCCGCTGTCTTGCGTGCCGGAGCCCGCTTTGCCGCCGTCTTGCGAGCCGGAGCCCGCTTGGTGGCCTTCTTGGCCGCCGACTTATGGGCCGGAGCCCGCTTGGTGGCCTTTTTGGCTGCTGTCTTGCGTGCCGGAGCGCGCTTGGTGGCCTTCTTGGCCGCCGACTTACGGGCCGGAGCCCGCTTGGTGGCCTTTTTGGCTGCTGACTTACGTGCTGGTGCCCGCTTGGCGGTCGTCTTGCGCACCGCCTTCTTCACGGCCCTTTTTGCCGTGGTTTTCTTTGCACTGGCCTTCCTCACTGCCTTCTTGACCGCCTTCTTGGCCGCGGTCTTGCGGGCCGGAGCCTTCTTGGCCGTGCTCTTGCGGGCGGCGGTCTTTCGGGCCGGAGCCTTCTTGGCCGTCGCCTTCTTCCTTGGTGCTGCTCTCTTTACTGCCATGGGTGCTCCCTCCTTGGGATTCAACGCCGATTTGAACGTTGAACCGGTGGCGAACCGGACGCCCTTCGACGCCGGAATCGGTACTACTGCTCCGGTCCGTGGATTCCTTCCGATCCGTGCCGCACGACCGATCGGGTTGAATGACCCGAATCCGATCAGTGACACTTTTCGTCCAGAACGAACCTCGGCGATGATCGTGTCGAACAAGACATCCACGACTTCTTCGACAACACGACGACTATGAGGCGTCGACGCGTTGACGGATCCGACGAGTTGTGACTTGTTCACAATCACCTCCTCAGCGATACGCAATCGGTAACAATCAAAATGGCTTTTACGGCCCAGGTCAAGCATTTACGCCGCTGTGACAAGGATGTACGCGCTCGATCGCGCTCCAGCCGGGAGCAATGCGACGCGCACTTCAGGCGAAACTGGCCACGTACGCGACACCATCTTGGAAATTGTTACTGCCCGCCTATGGACGAAGAACCCTTTATTTGCAAGGCTTTATAGCCACGGTAGCTGGCGACGTCATTCTGGCGACGTCAAACGTTCGCAGTCTCAGTGACGAGCTCACATGGCAGGTTGAACGATGAAAACGGCCCATCAAGAAACATTTCAACCAATCGCCGCAAAAGCCCAACGCGCGGCACAAAGTGCGTCGATCGCGTCGGGTCACGGCATTTACCTCGGACACCGCGATGGCGACTGGATGTTCGCACCACCCCAACAATCGGTGTTGGTTCTCGGTCCACCTCGCTCGGGAAAAACGACTTCGTTGATCATTCCCAACCTCCTCGCTGCACCCGGACCGGTGGTCACCACGTCGACCAAACCGGACGTCATCGTGGCCACCCGAGCGGCGCGATCACGCGTTGGACGCTGTCTCGTCTTCGATCCGACCGGGACCATGGACGTGTCGGACGGTGCGACATCGGTTCGGTGGTCGCCGGTGCAGTCGTGTCATACCTGGGACGGTGCTCTGGGCACGGCCCGGGCCATGGTCGCCGTCGGAAGGGCCTCGACGTCCGGCTCGACCGGTGCCCTTCGCTTCGACCATTGGAGTGAGCGAGCCGAGGCGTTGATCGCGCCGCTGCTCCATGCCGCCGCTCTCGACGGCGCCGATCTGCGCACCGTGCTCTCGTGGATCGACCGTCGGCGGGCGCTTCCCGCCCAACAGATCCTGGCCGGTGCCCCCGGCGATTCGGCCCCACTGGCCATGGACCTCCTTGAGGGCGTGACCTGCACCGATGACCGGGAACTGAGCGGAATCTGGTCGACCGCGTCGGGGGTGGTAGGCGGCTATCGCACCGAAGCGGCAGTGGCGGCTACGACCGCTCCCGACTTCGATCCCATGGCCTTCGTCCGATCTTCGGACACGCTCTATATCTGCGCGCCGGGACGGCGTCAGACCCTCGTCGCCCCCATGGTGGTCGGCATCATCGAGGACATCCGGACCGCCGCCTACGAGCACCACGCCCGGACCCACGTCGACGAGCACCAACGGCCTCCCGTCCTCTTGGCTCTGGACGAGGCAGCCAACATCGCACCTCTTCCCGACCTCCCGGCCATGGTCAGCGAGGGTGGAAGCCAGGGACTGACCACGCTCGCCTGTTTTCAGGACCTTTCCCAAGCGAAGCAACGGTGGGGCCAGGCGGCGGACGGCTTCCTCTCGTTGTTCGGTACCACTGTGGTCCTGCCTGGCATTGGCGATGTGACCACGCTGGAAGCACTCTCCGTGCTTGCCGGTGACGAGGAGGTGGGAACGCACTCGTTGTCTTCGGGGAGAGTTCCGACCGGGCGCCCGCTGTCCGACGCGCTGACCGGCGGAGCGATCAGGCACACGGCCACGTCCGGAACGGTTCGTCGACGCCGACTGCCGGCCGATGTGATCACGCGCGGCGCGGCTGATCACGCACTGGCCTTCGACGAGCGCAACCGGGTGGGCTGGGTCCCGTTGGCGCCCAGTCATCGGAGCGAGCCATGGCTCACCATCGCCGGACCGACGCGGCACCGGGCACTGGGCCGAGACGTCGGGCGCTGAGCCCGGCTCAACGCCCCAATCCCATGTCCCGTCCCTGCTCTCGACCCCTGTGCTGTCCCCGGTCGTAATTAGGACGTTCACGGGCAGCGAGGCGCGCAACGCCACCTCTGGCTGAACGGTCGGGTGCAGGCGACTCCTTGGCCTGGCGACTTCGACCAGGCTTCGCCTCGTGACCACGACCAGGCGGTCCACACCGGCCCGTCAGCTCGCTTTCGCACGTTCGCACTGCTTCGGCGAGGGACGGGGCCGACCACCGTCGAGCCGTGCCGGGCCGCTCATCACCGCTCGGCTGCGCCACCGCACAGAGGCTGTCGGCCGCCGCTTCCACCTCGCGCACCCGGGCTCCACCCACATGAGTGGCGGCCACGACCAACACGACGTCTCGGCGTGAGAGTGTCCCATCAGGTCGAGCTCGGTCAGCCAGTGACGACTGCAGCCGCTCGACGTCGAACGACTGGCCACGATTCTGTCCGACGACACGGCTGAGTGCGCCGATGTCGTAGCCGAACTCGCTGGCCCGCCGTCGCCACTCCGGGGCGAGCGCCTCCACCGAGGCGGTTCGGTCCTTGTCCGGACGCGTGGCATAGAAGGAACCGCGCGCCGACGCCCGACCCGCTCGCTCGGCCACGTATTCCTTGATGGCGGCCGTGCGTTGCGAAAAGAGACCGCGAAGTCCCGGGTCGACGCCCACCACGTCGCCCAAGCCGCTCGGGCGGACATCCCAGGCCACGCCCAACCGCTCGGTTAGCTCGTGTCGGAGATGCGCGTGGTACAGCCGGCCGGCCGCGGCTCTGTGGGCGAACAGCCCCCGACCGTCGACCGCCGACCAGATGCCATCGACCCCTTGAGCCACGTTCGCCTCCACCACATGGGTATGGAGGTGGGGATCGAGCGCTCGACTGGTGCGATGCACGAAGGCCCCGGCCACCATCCCCGTCGTCGGGAGCACCCGCCTCGGTTGATCATGGCCCTGGCCCTGGCGTCGCACGCCCAGGGCCGTTCTGGCCAGATAGTCGGTGGTCGCCTCCACGGCCGCGTCGTGGCCGGCGCCCACTTCCGAGGCGAGCTCTGTCGATCCGAGGGCGTGGAGCAGGCTCACTGATTTCGGGGCGCAGAACACCAGGTCGTATCCGGCCACAGTGACGAGGTCCCTCTGCACCGGTAGAGGCCTCCCCAGGATCGGGTTCTGACCAGAGAGCACGTCAGCGAACGCCCCGGCCTCGACGCGGTCGCCAAGCCCGAGGGCGGCGGCCGCCTCGCCCATCCATCGACCCGGGCTCTCCCCGGCCAGTCCGGTGCCTGCTTCCCGGCCGCGGGGGAGCTCGTCCACGTAGTACCTGTGCCCGCCCACGCGGACCGTGTGCAACCTCAGCACCCCGAGCGCCTCATGGGGCTCACGGTACTATTTCATGTTATTTCATTACAAGACCTTACGAAGGCCGATCCTGACCGAAGTTCGGCTCGTCAATCCGGTTGGGGGCGGCGGTAGCGGTCGAGGATCTGGCCCGCCGCATCGCCCAGCAACGAGGCGGCCTCGGGCGGGCCGACCACTTCGGCCGCGGTACCCAGCCGGAGGAGCAGCCGCTGCAGCCAGGCGTCACCGCCGACGGCCACGTCCACCTCGATCCGGTCCCCCGACGTCTCAGGGGGGCTCACCGCCGGGATGGACTCGACCACCCAGGCCACCGTCGGGTCGAGCGCCAGCCGAACGGTCCGGATGTCCGGACCGGGCACGAACGGCTCGAATTCCACCCCCTCGCCGGCTGCCTCCAGGCCTGGAGCCTCCGGGGCCATGGTGTCGAGAACCTCAGCCGACTGGATGCGGTCCACCCGGAAGCGGCGCTCGTCGCCGGCCTTGTGGCAGTGGGCGTCCACGTACCAGTGGCCGTCGCCGGCGAACAGGCGCAGGGGATCGATCATCCGGGAGCTGACCTCGTCGCTCGACGCCGAGTAGTACTCGATCTGCAGCTGCCTGCCGGCCTCCATAGCCCGGCGCACCACGCCCAGCATCGATGGGTCGTCCAGCTCGATGACCATCGACTCCCCGCCGAGCGCCCGGTCCAGCTTGGCCAGGGCCCGCGACAGTGCACCGTTCTCGTCGCTCCCGGGCACGGCCAACAAGGCCCGGCCCGAGGCAGCCAGGGCGAATCCCTCTCGAGCACTCAGTCGTCGCGGCCTCGCCAGCATTTCGCCCAGATGGGTCGAAACGGTGGTGTCGGTGACGACGATCTCCATCAATTGGTCGGGCGTGTAGGGGGGCAGCCCGCAACAAGCTGCCATCTCCAGCTCGGCCACCAAGGCGTCGGGCTGGAGCCCGAAACGGGCCGCCGCCTCGTCGATGGGGGTCTCCCCCACTTGGGCCAGCCAGGTCAGGATGGCGAGGAGGCGCCGGAGCCTGGAGCCGACATCACCGGTGGGCGTCATCCGGTCGCTCCATCGGCATGGTCTGGCGCACCGACCAGGGTTTCGAGACGATCGATCACCGCGGCACGTGCCTCACTCGGGGCGAGCACCTCACCGTGGTCGAGGAGACCCAGCACCCACGTCACCAGGGCCCCCATGTCGGTCACCGACAGCCGGACGACCACGGCCCCCGAGCTTCGGCGCTCGACCACCGCTCCCGTGCCCAGCTCGGCGACCACCCGACCCGCCTCCACCGGGTCGATCAGCACCTCCACGGCGATCTCGTCACCAGCACCGAACCGCCACGGCTCGGCCGAAAAGGCACTCTCGGGGTCGAATCCCTCGGGCAGCTCGGCCGACCCGGCCGGGCCCACTGATGGAACCGACGAGACCCGGTCGACGCGGAAGGTCCGGCCCTCGGCCCGATCCAGGTCGAAGGCGATCAGGTACCAGTGCCCGCCCCGGAAGCGCAGGCCGGCAGGGTCGACGCGTCGGGGCGAACCCCGGTACGAGAACGTCACCGTGGCCGAAAGCCGAACGGCGTCGAACAGCCCGGATAAGGCGGGCAGCGCCTCCACCGAAGGCAGGTCGACCAGGGGTGTGTCCACCATGGGGCGAAGCGGTGACTCACCGGTCGCGCCCAACTTTGACAGCGCATCGGCCCCACTAGGATCGCCTAGATGGACGCCGGCGACGGCGAGGTTGAGCGCAGCTTGCTCCTCGGGGTCGAGCCCGAGATCGGGAAGGTAGTAGTGAGCGGGATCGACCCGGTACCCGAGTTGCTCCTCCCCGGCGATCGCTTCGACCAAGAGGGGCACGCCCTCGTCACGGAGCAGCCGCTTGTCCCGTTCGAATGCCTGCCGACGTGCCTCGCGACCAGCCGGGTAGCCCGGGATGCGGTTGGCGATCTCTCGAAGGCTGAGCGGCTGGGACGTGTCCAGCAGCACGAGCAGCAGGTCGGTGACCCGTTCGAGGCGATCGAGGCGTTCCATCGGCGCCAATCTAGGGCCGCGGGGGCCAGGATCCCGCAGTGAGGGGCGCGATCGGCCCCTACACCTGGCAGCTGCACCTCGTGAGCTGGCTGGTCCTGATCGCTGGTGTGGCCGCGGTGAGCGTCGCGCATCACCGGATCGCCACCACCGACGCGGAGCGGAGCACCCCGTGGCGCCGTCGACAGATCGTGGCCTTCGCTGGCGGCGTGGCCGCCGCCATTGTCGCCCTGACCTGGCCGGTCGCCGACCTCGCCGCCCACTGGTCGCTCACCGCACTGGTCGTCCAGCGGTTGTTGCTCACCTTGGCCGTGCCGCCGCTGATCTTGCTCGGCGTGCCCTACGACGTACTGCAATGGCTCACCCGACCGGCACCGGTCGACCGGGCCCTGTCCTGGTTCCGACGCCCGGGAGTGGCCATCGTGGTATTCGCCGTGCTCGCCGTGGGCTCGATGACGAGCGGGCTGGTCGACGCCCAGTCGTCCTCGGCGGTCGCTCGCGGCCTCCTCGACTTGGTCTTGGTGCTGGCCGGGTTCGTGCTGTGGATCCCGGTGATCGGGCGCATCCCGGGGATCCAGCGCCTCCGACCGGTCGGGAGGTTCACCTATCTGGTCGTCCAGGCGGTCCTGCCCGCCTTTCTCTCCTTCATCTACATCTTCGCCAAGCACCCGCTCTACTCGGTGTTCTCGCGCTCGCACCGAGCCATCGGGCTCCAGCCGCTGACCGATCAACAGATATCCGGCTTCGTGTCCAAGCTCTCCTTCCTGTTCGTCATGCTCATCGTCGGCGCCGTGGTGCTGACCCGGGCCCACCAGGCTGACGAGGAGTACGGCGAGAGCGAACCCCTGGTGTGGGCCGATGTCGAGCGGCAATTCGAGCGGGCCGACCGGCACAGCCGCCCGGCCCCGCCCGAACCAGGGGGTCGGCCCTCATCCACCGATCCGGAAGTGAGCGAACCGGAGGGGCGCATGGGTGAGGACGAAGGTGGCGAATAGCTGGTCTCCCGAGGTATTGAGCACCGCCACCGCGTAGGTCCCCGACCGCCCCGGTTCGATCGGTCGCTCGACGTTGGACGATGTGAACTTCCCCCGGTAGGCCACCAGGCAGGCGGCGTGGAGCTGTCCGTGCATGCGCCGTTGGAGCTCCTGGTTCGTGGTGCGATGCAGATTCAGAGCGGACGGCGAGACAAGGCGGACGCCGACCAGCGTCCCCCGGTGGTGCACGGCGTTCGCCGCCTTGGGCAGGGCCAGGTAACACGGGCTGGAGCCCGTGCCCAACGAGGCATGCCCAGCGGTGCAACCGGTGAAGGCCACCGATCCCACCAGCGCGGCGGCGATCAGGACGATCAGCCCCCGACGACGGCGGGAACGGCCACCACGGCCCCTGACCAGCGCGGCGTCCAGCCGTACCGATGTGGCTGACCGGGCAACCAGCCGTACGATCGCGCCTCCAATGGCAACGAAGGCCCGATCGGGGACCGCCGCTGGGGCCGGGTCGACGACAACCGAGGGCGCCAGATCGGGGACGCCCGGCGGCTCGGCGCCGCGGTCGGAGGTTTGCCCGCTCGGTCCGGTCTGAACCGACTGATCAGCCAGGAGCCCGGGAGGTCCAGGGTCCGACGACGAGGACGGCGGGGACTGTCCGATCTCGCGACGGTGACGCACGGCCAGCGTCCCCCACGCCACCCAGCCGACGGGGAGGGGGATCCAGAAGTTGAAGATCCGGTACAAGAGCACGGCTGCCACCGTCGACGCCTCCGACCCCCCGAAGGCCACCAGCGCAATGGTCAGGCTGCCCTCGACCACACCCAGGCCGCCCGGGGTGATGGGCAAGTTGGCGGCGAGCTGTCCGGCCCCATAGGCGAGGATCAGTCCCCGCCAGGGCACGCCCACCCCGACGGCGGCAAACGCGAAGCCCAGGCATGCGCAGTCGAGGCCCCAGTTGGCCATGCCCCATCCCCCCGCCCCAATGGCCTGTCGCCCAGTCAGCTGTACGAACGTCAGCTGCTCCACGATCCGGTCGGCCAGCTCACCGATCTCGCCGCGAGGACGGCGGGTCAACCGACGGCTCAGGCGCACCGACCCCGAGACAACACGAGCCAGCAAACGCTTCGTCAAGAACACCACCGCCAGGGCCATGGCGATGATGAGCACCCCCACGGTCACCCAGACCAGGTCGTAGGAGGCACCCGCGGCCCCAGCCACGGCCAGCCCGGCGGCGGCCAATCCGGCCAGGGTGACCACCGCCACCACCAACGACGCGGCCACCACCCACCCGGCCAGCGCTTGGGTGGCCCCCTTGCGCCGGTACTGCCGGTAGGCGAAGACACTGGCCAGGGCCGGACCCAATGGGAGGGAGTAGGCGATCGACGTCGCGGCCAGCGTGATCGCCGACAGTGAGCCCAAGCTCACCCGGACCCTGCCCGCGTCGAGCAGGCGGCCCTGGAGCACGGCGAACGAGAAGAGGGACCCCGCCTCGCAGGCGGCGGCCAGGATGACCCACTGCCAATGCAGATGGGACAGATAGCCCTCGGCGTTCTGAAGCTCACCACGATGGCCGTTCAGCGTGTCCAGGGCGAACAAGGCCAGGGCCAGGCCGACGACATAACGCAGGTAGGGCCACCAGCGACGAAGGCGGACCAAGGCCCGGGAAATCGTTCGGCCGCTCTCACCGGACGTCGCTACGGCCTGGCCAGTAGACAGTTGGACTCCCCTCGTGGTGACCGAACAGATGACGTGGAAGATCCGTCGTCCTGGACGATACCGGCGCACGACCCCACGGGACCGGCGGTCATGTCGGCCGGTGCGTAGCATGAGCCGATGACCGTCGCTTCTCCGGCCGAGCCCACCATCCGGCATCTGGTCCAGGGAACGGTCCGTGCCGGGATCGAAGAGCTCGGAGGGCGCCCGGCGATGGTGGCCCGAAGCGTGTCCTCCCGCCGGCGTGGCGCCCTGTCCAAGGAAGACGGGGCCACGTTGCAGGCGGCGGCGGAGAGCGCTCTGACCCTCCACATCCCGATGGTGTTCGTCCTGGCCTCGTCGGGCGTCGACGTGTCCGAGGGCATCGACTCCCTCCACGGGTGGGGTCAGGCGGCACGGGCCCTGGCCGCCTGTTCGGGTGTCGTCCCCGTCATCGGGGTCGTCATCGGTCCGGCCATCTCCGGGCCGGCCCTGATGCTCGGCATCGCCGACGTGGTGATCATGTCGCCCGAGGCTTTCGCCTTCGTCTCGGGCCCGGCCATGGTCGAGGAGTTCACCGGGGTGCGGATCGGCATTCACCAGCTGGGTGGCGCTCCCGTGCACGCGCGCTCGAGCGGTCTGTGTGCCATCGAGGCGGTCGACGAGCTCGACGCGATGGCCCACGTCGAGGACATCCTGGCCCACTTGCCCGCCCATGCCGATGACCTGCCGCCAATCGGGCCGACCACCGATCCGCCCGACCGGCTGGTTCCCGAGTTACGCGAGGCGATCCCGGCCCGCACCACCAGCTCGTACGACGTGCGCCATATCGCTGCGCACCTGTGCGACGATGCCGATTTCATCGAGCTCTGGACGAGGTGGTCCCCACAGCTGGTCACCGGGTTCGGTCGGATCGGCGGCCGCCCGGTCGGGATCCTGGCCAACCAGCCCCAGGCCTTGGCGGGAACATTGGACATCGCTGCCTCCCAGAAGGGAGCCAAGTTCGTCCGTTTCTGCGACGGTTTCAATCTCCCGCTGGTGACGTTGGTGGACACGCCGGGCTTCCTCCCCGGCAAGGATCTCGAGTGGCGCGGGATGATCCGTCACGGGGCCGAGCTCGCCTTCGCCTACGCCGAAGCCACCGTTCCCCGGATCTGCGTGATCCTCCGCAAGGCCTTCGGCGGCGCCTACATCGTGATGGACTCGCGCGGGCTGGGAAACGACCTGTGCTTCGCCTGGCCGTGCGCCGAGATCGCGGTGATGGGAGCCGAAGGAGCCGTGCAGATCCTCCACCGCGGGAAGCACCTCGAACAGCGAGCCGAGCTCCAAGCCGAGTACACGGAACGGTTTCTCACCCCGTGGGAAGCGGCAGAGCGCGGGTATGTCGACGCGGTCATCGATCCAGCCGACACCCGGTTGACGGTGTCGAGAGCGTTGGCCGCACTGGCGTCGGCCCGAGAGCACCTCCCCGGCAGAAAGCACACCATCGGTCCGCTCTGACCGGGCACGACCCCGGACTGCTCGTTTCCGGGACACTTCACCGGGTAGAACGGACGCACGCAACGGCGCAGGCCAGGCGGGCATCCACCGAACGCACAGGTCAAGGCACAGAGCGTGATTTTATCTATTTCTTAAGTCCCGGAGAGTGAGAACCGTCATGCAACCGCAACATATTCGTTCGGTTTCTGACAGAGGAAGGTGTCAAGATCGCCATATGGAACCGCTCATCGTCGAGTCGTGTCACAGCACTTGGATTTTCGATACGGAGAACTCAAGGTTTCGACGCGTCCTCAAAGGGATTAG
>JAUTXB010000147.1 GCA_030838245.1 Acidimicrobiaceae bacterium | reverse complement strand
GCCCCAACGGGGCGGGCAAGACCACCTTGTTCGACGTGATCTCGGGTATTAGGAACCCCCAACGGGGCAGGGTTGCGTTGGACGGGAGGGACATCACCTCGTGGAGCCCGATCCGGCGCTCCCGGGCCGGGATGCACCGCACCTTCCAGGTCGTCCAGATGTTCGGCTGGCTCTCGGTCCTCGACAACGTCACCGCCGCCCTCGACTGGGAAGGTGGCGGCGGCGGATTCCTGGCCGACCTGGTGGCCTTCCCCACCCGCACCACGCGCAACCGGGACCGTCGCGAGCGGGCCCGGGCCGCCCTCGAGGCCTGTGGGCTGAGCGCCATGGCCGACCAACCGGCTGGCTCGTTGCCTATCGGCCTCGCCCGCATGGTCGAACTGGCCCGGGCCACGGTCGACAATCCCAAGGTGCTGCTGCTCGACGAGCCCACCTCGGGCCTCGATGCCACCGAGGCCCACCGCCTGGCCGACCAGATCGCCGTCATCTCCTCGGAGAACAACTGCGGCGTGCTCCTCGTGGAGCACGACATGGACTTCTTGATGCGCCAGTGCCACCGGGTGGTGGTGTTGAACCTGGGCGAGGTCCTCGCCGTCGGTACACCCGAAGAGGTCCGGGCCGACCCGGCCGTTCGGGCCGCCTACCTCGGCGGATAGGAGGAGCGGTGGAGCTCTGGGAGCTGATCGCCCGGGAGAGCATCCGCGACCTCGTCGCCCGCTACAACGCCAACGGCGACTCCGGGCGCTTTGAGCAGGTGTTGCAGCTGTTCGCCGACGACGCCGTCATGGAGCTCGTCTCGGCCGAGGGGGACGTCCGACGCTTCGAGGGCATCGAGCAGATCGCCACCATCTTCACCGGCACCAAGGCGGGGTGGGACGCGGCTGCTGGCGGCCAGGCCCACCATCACATTCGCCACTTCGTGGCCACCCACCAGATCGACCTGGTGGACACGGCCCACGCCACGGGCCGGAGCTACTTCGCCGTCGTCATGAACCACGGCCTCGATCACTGGGGCCGCTACATCGACGAGTACGAGGAGCGTGACGGCCGGTGGCTGATCACCCGACGGCGCACGCTGCCCGACGGCAGGACGCCGGGCGGCTTCACCGACTAATCCGATCAGAAGACTCCCGCACCGCTGACCAGACGGGCGCGGAGCACGTCGGCCACTCGGTCGCGGTGGAAAGCGGCGTCCCCGTAACTGAGCCCGGCGAACTGCGAGCGCTTCATGTAGAGGTGGAGATCGTGCTCCCAGGTGAACCCGATGCCTCCGTGGACCTGCAGACCGGAGGCCATGACCCGTTTGGCCGCGTCCGAGCACCATACCTTGGCCGTGGAGGCGGCGAGCGAGGCGTCGGGTTCGCCGGCGGCGATCGCCCACGCGCCGTACCACGTGCTCGACCGCATCCCCTCGACGTCGACCACCATGTCGGCACAGCGGTGCTTGACCGCTTGGAAGCTCCCGATGGGCTGGTCGAACTGCACGCGGTCCTTGGCGTACTGGGCCGTCATCTCCAGCACCTGGCTGGCCCCGCCCAGCAGCTCGGCGCAAGCACCGACGGCGCCGCGGTCGAGCAGGTCGGCGGCCAGCCGATCACCCTCGAGGAGCACGGCCGGCGCATTGGCGAAGGTCAACCAGGAAAGGACCCGGGTCCCATCCATGGCCGGCTCGGCGAGAGGGCGCCCGACCGTGGCCAGGTCGACGGCGAACACCCTGCCGTCGGTCGCTACCACGGCCACATCGGCCACCGCCGCGCCCTCGACCGGGCCGATCCGCCCAGAGAGCGACCAGCGGCCGTCAGCCTCGATGGCCGTCACCGCTCCGGGGTGCCGGTTCCAGGCGACGCAGCCGATCCGCTCGCCGGCGGCCAGGTCGGCCAGCCAGTGGGTGGGCCCTTGCTCGGCCGAGGCCAGCACGGTGAGGGCCAACAAGCTGGGCAGGAACGGGACCGGCGCGGTGTGGCGACCGATCTGCTCGAGCAGGACGGCGGCCTCCACCCAGCTCATGCCGATACCGCCCTGCGATTCGGGCAGGGCCACGCCCAACCAACCCTGCTCGGCCATGGCCTGCCACAGATCGGTGTCGAAGGGCTGTCCCGAGGACAGATGTTTCCGTACCCGTTGGTGGTCGGCCCGATCGTCGAGCAGGCTCCGCGCCGCAGCCTGCAGGGCCAGCTGATCCTCCGACAGTTCGAAGTCCATGGGCGGCATGGTACTGCCACGCCGTATGCCAAGCTGGCGCCGTGGACCTGACTCCCACCCCAGAGCAGCAGGCCTTTCGGGCCGAGGTCCGGGCCTGGCTGAAGGAGAACCTGCCGTGGGACTACGGCCATGGGCTCCCCCCGCGCTTCGAGGATCTGGGCGAGGAGGTGGCGTTCCTCCGGCGCTGGCAAGCGTCGTTGGCGTCGGGTGGATGGGTCGGGGTGGCGTGGCCCGCCGCCTACGGGGGGCGGGGGGCGGGTCCGAACGAGCATTTCATCCTGCAAGAGGAGCTGGCTCGCGCCCGGGCGCCGGAGATGGTCGGTCGGATCGGCCTCAATCTCGCCGCGCCCACCTTGTTGGCCCACGGCACCGACGAGCAAAAGGACCGCTGGCTGTCGCGCATCCGCACGGCCGACGACCTGTGGTGCCAGCTCTTCAGCGAGCCCGGCGCCGGGAGCGACCTGGCCGGAGTGTCGACACGGGCCACGCCGGTGGAGGGCGGCTGGCTGGTCAACGGGCAAAAAGTGTGGACGTCCTACGCCCAGTTCGCCGATTGGGGCGTTTGCCTGGCCCGCACCGATCCCGACGCGCCCAAGCACAAAGGCATCTCGTACCTGGTCGTCGACATGCACCACCCAGGGGTAGAGGTCCGACCCCTGGTGCAGCTCACCGGCGAGGCCGAGTTCAACGAGGTGTTCCTCAACGACGTGTTCGTGCCCGACGACCGGTTGATCGGCCCGGAGCACGAGGGATGGCGGGTGGCCAACTCCACCCTCTCCCACGAACGGGGCGTCAACCCCCGACAACTGGTCATCCACATGCAACTGCTGGAGGAGCTGCTCCGTCTGGCCGAATCGACCGGCGCATTCGACGAACGGCGACTGCGGAGCGCCCTGGCCCAGGCCTACGTAGAGATTCGCATCTTTCAGCTGCACAACCTGCGCAGCGTCAGCCGGCTGTCCCGCGGGCTCGACCCGGGCCCCGAGGGCAGCGCGCTCAAGCTCTACTGGAGTGAGATGTCCAAGCGCTTCCACGACACGGCCATGGCCGTGGTCGGCGATGCCGCTCCCCTGTGGAAGGGTGCCGAGGCCAACCCGGGTGACGGCCAATGGCAGCGGTCGTGGCTCTATTACCAGGCCTCCTCCATCTGGGCGGGGACCAACGAGATCCAGCGCAACGTGGTCGGCGAGCGTGTCCTCGGGCTCCCCCGACCGCCCCGCCGCTAGCCGACCGGCCACCGCGCCCACCCTCTGGCCGTTCTGGTCGGCCGGGCGGTCCCGATACGCTCCGCGGGGCCGACACCAACCGGTAAAGCGGTACGCGATCGAGGAGCGACAGGTTCATGAGCCCAGGACCAGGAGGCGGCGGCCAATTCGGCGGGGTGATGCGCTCTCTCCGACGAGACGATTCGATCACCCAGGTCCGAGTGACCAAGGGAACGGCCAAGCGGATGTTCCGTTTCGCCAAGCCCTACCGCACCATCTTGTTGGTGTTCTTGGTACTGATCGTCGTCGACGCCGTCATCGGCGTGGCCAACCCGCTCATCTTCCGGTCCATCATCAACGGCATCCCTCATCACCGCACCGGTTTGATCGTCGGCCTGGCCCTGCTGGCCGCCGGACTGGCCATCGTCGGCGCCGGGCTCTCCATCGCCGAGCGATGGGTGTCGGCCAAAGTGGGCGAGGGGCTCATCTACGACATGCGCTCGCAGGTGTTCGCCCACATCGGCCGGATGCCGATCGCCTTTTTCACCCGGACCCAGACCGGTGCGCTGATAAGCCGCTTGAACAACGATGTGCTCGGGGCCCAACAGGCGTTCACCGACACGTTGTCCTCGGTGGTCTCCAACCTGGTGAGCGTGGCCCTGGTGCTCGTGGCCATGTTCTTCTTGTCGTGGCAGATCACCTTGTTGAGCTTGGTCATCCTTCCCGTCTTCGTCATCCCCGCCCGTCGGGTGGGACGCCGGCTGTCGTCGATCACCCGGGAGTCCTACGGGCTCAACGCCCAGATGAACACCACCATGACCGAGCGGTTCAACGTGTCGGGGGCCCTGCTGGTGAAGCTGTTCGGCCGTCCGAGCCAGGAGCGCGAATCCTTCGAGGACAAGGCGGGCCGGGTCCGAGACATCGGCGTGACCCAGGCCATGTACGCCCGCTTCTTCATCGCCGCGCTGACGCTCACCGCCTCCCTGGCCACCGCCCTCGTCTACGGCTGGGGTGGCGTTCAGGCCGCCGAGGGCGCCCTCAGCACGGGGACGGTCGTGGCCCTGGCCTTGTACCTGACCCGCCTGTACGGACCCTTGACCGCGTTGTCCAACGTCCAAGTCGACGTCATGACCGCCTTGGTCTCGTTCGACCGGGTGTTCGAGGTGCTCGACCTCCCGCCCATGATCGACGAGAAGCCCGATGCCACCTCGGTGCCCCCGGGGCCGGCCCGGGTCGAGTTCGACCACGTCGACTTCCGCTATCCCACCGCCGAGGAGGTGTCGCTTGCCTCGTTGGAGTCGGTGGCCGTGCTCGACGCCACCCCATCGCAACAAGTGCTGTTCGACGTCAGCTTCTCGGCCGAGCCCGGGCAACTGGTGGCGCTGGTGGGCCCCTCGGGAGCGGGAAAGACGACCATCAGCCACCTGGTCTCCCGCTTGTACGACGTTCGATCCGGTGCGGTCCGCATCAACGGGCTCGATGTGCGCGATGCAACCTTCCTATCCCTGTCCGACACTGTCGGCGTGGTGACCCAGGACGCCCACATGTTCCACGAGAGCATCCGGGACAACCTCCTCTACGCTCGACCGGGGGCCACCGAGGAGGAGCTGGTCGAGTCGATGCGCGGCGCTCAGATCCTGGACATGGTCAACACCCTTCCCGACGGCGTCGACACCGTGGTGGGCGACCGCGGCTATCGCCTGTCCGGCGGTGAGAAGCAGCGGCTGGCCATCGCCCGCCTGTTGTTGAAGGCACCCGAGGTGGTGGTGCTCGACGAAGCGACGGCTCACCTCGACTCGGAGTCCGAGGCCGCGGTACAGCAGGCCCTGCGCACCGCCCTGCACGGGCGGACGTCCCTGGTCATCGCCCACCGACTGTCCACCGTGCGCGAGGCTGACCAGATCCTGGTGCTCGATCACGGTCGCATCGTCGAGCAAGGTCATCACGACCAGCTGCTTGCCGCCGGCGGCGTCTACGCCGAGCTCTACCGGATCCAGTTCGAGCGACAGGACCACGTGGAACGGTGAGCGACATCGCCACAGCAACCATCCCGGGCACCAAGCCCAAGTCCAAGCGGTGGATCCGCGCCGCCGGGCTACTGACCGGTGTGTTCACCTTCCTCGGGGTGGTCATCATGCTGTGGGTGCTGGCTCAGCTGCCCAACGAGTTCTCGGGGGTACGCACCGAGACCTGGGTCTGGGCCGCACCGGCGGTGGTGTTCGCTGCCCTCACCTACGTGGGCAGCGCCATCTCGCTGCGGGGAGCGGTGATCCCACCCCTGCCCTTCCTTCGGACGACAGAGCTCCAGCTGGCCGAGGCGTTCACGTCGGTGGCTACTCCGGACGGGGTGGGTAGCGTGGCTCTGTCCAACCGATTCCTCGGTCATTTCGGGGTCAAGCCGGCCACCGCGGTAGGCGCCTTCACTCTCTCTTCTGTGGCCTCGGGCATCGTCGGAGTGACCGCGGCCGCCATCGCCGGTGCCCTGAGCGCATCCCAGTTCAGCCTGACCTCGGCCAGCCACCAGACCAACTGGTGGCTGATCCTGGCCGCCGTACTGTTCGTGGCCCTCGTCGTCGGCGCGGTGGTGTGGATCGGCCGTATCCGTCGCAAAGTACTTCCTCCCGTGACCCGTGCACTGCGCGACCTGATCGCCGTGTTGCGCCGACCGCGACGCGCCGCCTCCCTCTTCGGGGGCGAGATCCTCTACACCGTGGTCGAGGCGGCGTCTCTCGTGGCCATCCTCCACATGCTCGACGTGCGGGCTCCTTTCGCCGTGGCCGTCGTGCTGGTTGTCGCCGCCAACGGCGTGGGGTC
>JAUTXB010000110.1 GCA_030838245.1 Acidimicrobiaceae bacterium | reverse complement strand
AGCTGATCGGGTGGATCGACGACCTGGCTGATCATGCCCAGCTGGTACGCCCGATCGGCGTCGATCCGTTCGTACCGGCCGACCAGGGCCATGCGCATGACGGCTTCGACGGGCATCTTGCGCACCAACCCGACGGCCTCGTAGGCGGTGACTTGGCCGATCGAGACATGGGGGTCGAGGAAGGTGGCGTCGGATGCCGCCATCACGATGTCGGCGTCAGCGATGAAATGCAGTCCTCCTCCGGCGCACACTCCGTTGACCGCGGCAATGACCGGCTTTCCGACGCCGTTGTGCCAGGCGGTCAGTCGGAGTTCGGCCCGCTTGGTCCGGCGGGACTGCTCCCGAAGCGCCTCGGGGTTCTTGGCCAGCTCCACGATGTCCAGGCCGGTTTGGAAGGCTTTGCCCTCTCCTGTGTTGACGATGACCCGCACACGGGGATCGGTGTCCAGGGTCCGCCATGCGCCTTCGAGCCCGTCGAGCATGTCTGCGTTCATGGCATTTCCCGAATCGGGTCGGTTGAAGATCAGCCAGCCGACCGGTCCATGCCGCTCGACGACGAGTGCGGCTCCGTTCTCCTTCGTGCCGCCACCGTCCTCGGCGCTCGTATGCATGGTTCTCCCTTTGGTCTCTACCAACCCGTTCCTGGCCAGGGGTGACAGGCTCGGGCCGCTGACGGTATCGGGCGCCTCGTTCCTGACGCCTACCTCGCTGCATAATGTATGCACTTTCTCCGATCACGGCGAGACGGTGCCCCGATAGGAGGGATCGGAGCTCGAAGTGCGATGCTCGGCGATCAAAGTAGGCCCCCTGAGGTGCTGACCAGATTGCCGGTAGAGGCAGCGCAACCTGGGCGACCGGCATGGCCGATGGCTAGTCCCTGGCGATCTGGTTCTTCATGCGCTCGAGCAGTCCTTGGCGGTTGGACTCTGCCGTCTGGGTATGCCCGGCCAGCGCCTGGAGCTCGGTGCCGGCCCGGATGGCGGCGCGGGCACCCCACACGTCGAAGGCCCGATGGATGCTGCGCTTGTTGATCTGGGTGAGGTCGCTGGGAATGCCCGCCACCCTGCCGGCCACCGCCAACACCGAGGCCTCGAGCTCCTCAGCCGGAAACGACCGGTTGGCGAAGCCGATTGCAGCTGCCTCCACACCGGAGATCGGATCGCCGGTCAAGATGAGCTCCATGGCTCGGCGCATGCCCAAAAGCACGGTGTGGTACTGCCAGTCGGGCGGGCTCATCACCCGCACAACCGGATAGCTGATCTGAGCATCGTCGGCCACGTAGACCAGGTCGCATGCCGAAGCCAGCTCGGTGGCGCCGGCGATGGCATAGCCGTGGATCTGAGCGATCACCGGTTTGGCCAGGTCCCAGAGGCTGAACCAGGTGTCGTTGCACTGGCGGGCCCACTGCCCGTCACCGGGCGCAGAGTAGAACGGTGCGTCCTCCATCATGGAGCCAGCGGCAAGGTCGTAGCCGGCCGAGAAGCAGGATCCCGATCCCCGGATGATCGTGACCCGCACATCGGGGTCGTGATCGTGAGCGCGCAGGACGTCCAGCATCTCGACCCGCATCCGTGTCGAGATGGCGTTTCGCTTCTCCGGTCGGTTGAGGGTGATGCGGGCGACGTGATCGGCCGGCCCATCGACGACGATGGTGTCGTAGCTCATGACCCGTCCCGCAGTGCGGCCACCAGACGGAGCTCCTCGACTCCGGGTGCATCGAGGATCAGACCGGTGGTGAGCGACGGGGGTGTCCAGGTGTTCCAGCGTCGGCGTATGCGCTGTTCGTCTCCGATGAACGCGTTCTGCTCGAGGTACTCGTCCGGCACTGCCGCCACTGCCTCGTCCTTTCGTCCCGCCAGCCACAGCTCCTGGATGCGCTGTGCCTCGTCGGGGAAGCCTCTCCGACCCATCGCCTCCCGGTGGAAGTTGTGGGTGGTGCTACCCATGCCCCCAACGTACATGGCGGTCAGTGGTCGCATCCGGTCCAGAGCCCCGGCCACGTCGTCGGTGAGCTGAGCCGATATTCCGGTGAACATCTCGAAATCTGCCGGTCGGCCCCCCTTTTTCGCCCAGCCGGTTTCGAGCTGGGCTACATGGGCATCGTCGGAACCAAGCCCCATGGGCAGCCATCCGTCGCCAACCTCGGCGCACAGCTCGGTGTTGCGAGGTCCACCCGATGCCAGCCACAGCGGGATGGGCGCTGAGGCATGCAGGATCGAGCGCAGAGCCTTGCCCTGCCCAGTCGATCCCGGCCCCTGATAGGGAAGGGAGATCTCCGGGCCGTCGTGGGTGACCGGGGCCTCGCGGTCGATCACCTTGCGCACGATGGCCAGGTAGTCCCGGAGCCGATCGGTGGGATGTCCCCACGGCTGTCCGTACCATCCCTCGACGATCTGGGGCCCCGACACTCCGATCCCGATGATGACTCTCCCGCCTCCGGCCAACGCATCGATGGTCATGGCATGCATGGCCAGTGTGGCCGGGGGTCGGGCGGCCAGTTGGGCAATCGCCGTGCCCAACTTGATACGCCGGGTGAGGGCGGCCAGATAGGCGAGGGGGGACAGGGCATCGGAGCCGTACGCCTCTGCACTCCACACCGAGTGGTACCCGAGATCGTCTGCCGCTTGGACGAGATCCACGGGAACGGTCAGTTCCGCCGACCGGTACAGGTTCAATCGCAGGGCAATGTGCATAGGCACCCACCCTAAGCCAGGCAGGTTCCGTCGATCTTAGATACAATATGAGATTGATGTGGCAGGAAAGAAATTGAGGTGGCCGGGAAGAATGGACGCCGGCGGCCGAGATCGGCCGAGATGCGGTTGGCGGTCCAGATGCAGCAATTCACGCGTGTGCCATACTCCTTTTTTGCGAGCCGGAGTTCCGAGAATCCGGCCGTCGCGTCATGAGGGGATCGCGTCATGAGTGAAACAGGCAGGATCACTGACGAGGCGATTGAGCGGCTTCGGGAGCGTATCGGCATCCCCGAGCCCCATCCGGTAGCTCCCCACTACACCAACGCGGGGGTCGACGCCTTCCGTCACGTGGCCGAGTCCTACGGCGACGACAATCCGTTGTGGTGGGATGAGGAGTATGCAGGCACGTCGGTCTGGGGCGGGGTGATCGCACCGCCGCCTCTGGTCGGAGGCGATTCATTGATCGGCGTGGATGAGGTGTCCGAAGTGGCACCTGAGGTGCGCGACCTGATGCGGGGCGACCCGCTCCGAGGCGTCCACGCCTTCTACTCGGCCAGCGCCCGAGAGTGGTGGGCTCCCCTCCGCCCCGGTCGCCGTGTGTCGCGGCGCAACGCGCTGGTCGGCGTGCTCGACAAGCCGAGTCAGTTCGCCGAGCGCGCCGTGCACGAGTGGACGGGCCAGGTGTTCCGAGACGACCACGGAGCCATCCTTTCGGGCCAGTACCGGTTGATGATCCGAACCGAACGGACCAAGGCGCGAGAGAAGAAGAAGAACGACACGGTCGAGCTCCGACCGTACTCCGACGAGGAGATCGACGCCATCGAGGCCCAGTACAGCGGAGAGGGACCGAGAGGTTCGACCACCCGATGGTGGGAGGACGTGGCCGAGGGCGACCCGATCGGGCCGTTGGTCAAGGGTCCTCTGACGGTGACGGACATGATCTGCTGGCACGTGGGGATGGGGATGGGCCTGTACGGCGTGAAGCCCCTCCGACTGGGGGCTCAGAACCGCAAGCGCATTCCCCGGTTCTTCCACCGAGACGACCTCAACGTCCCCGATGTGATGCAACGAGTCCATTGGGACCCCGAGTTCGCCCGTCGGGCCGGGAACCCGACCACCTTCGACTACGGGCGGATGCGTGAAACGTGGCTGATCCATCTGTGCACCGACTGGATGGGCGACGAGGCCTGGCTGTGGAAGCTCGACTGCGAGTTCCGGAAGTTCAACTTCGTGGGTGATACCCAGTGGCTGCACGGAACGGTGACGAATAAGTACCTGGCCGACGGGACCAAGCCGGCGGTTGATATCGACGTGTGGGCCCAGAACCAACGAGGTGAGGTCACCACGCCCGGTCATGCCACCATCATCCTCCCCAGTAGGGCGCATGGCCCGGTTGAGCTTCCCGACCCGCCTGGTGGGGCCACGGATCTCAGCGGCGCCCTGAGTGCGATCGCATCCGACTTTGCCGACGGCACGGCGGCACCTCTCCGATGACCGACGCGGCCTATTGTTCCGTGGACGGCTTGTCGATCGAACTGAGCGACGCCGTCCTCCAACTCCGGCTCGACCGGCCCACCGTGCGCAACGCCATCAGTGACACCATGATGTCCGGCCTGATCGACTCGGTGGACGCCGCCGGTCGGGACGAGGCGGTGCGGGTCATCCATATCACCGGGAGCGGCGATCACTTCTGTGCCGGCGCCGACATCGTGGCCCGGAACGCCGGTGACGAGCGCCGCCCGCGGGTGGGAGCCATCCAGCGGCGACTGCCTTCCCAGGCCCATCGGCTCATCCCCCTCCTGTGCGCTGTGCAGGTTCCGGTTGTGTGCGCCGTCCAGGGGTGGACGGCGGGCATCGGGTTGCAGATCGCCGCCGCCGCCGACTTCACCGTGGCGGCCGACGATGCCCGCATGTGGGAGCCGTTTTCCTCCCGGGGGTTCACTCCCGACAGCGGAGCGACTTGGCTGCTCCCACGCCTCATCGGCGCGGCCCGGGCCCGGGAACTGCTGCTGCTCGGTCGGGAGCTGAGCGGAACCGAGGCGGCAGCATGGGGCCTCGTCCACCGGGCTGTCCCTCGAAGCGACGTGAAGCAGACCAGCGAGGAGTTGGTAACCACTTTGGCCAGCGGCCCGACGGTCTCCCTGGGGTTCACCAAGTGGCTGCTCTATGCCGGTGCGTCGTTACCGCTCGAGGATCAGTTGCGCAACGAGGGATTCGCCATGGAGCTCTCCTCGCGCAGCGAGGACTTTCGTGAGGGTCTGGGTGCGTTCAAGGAGCGGCGCCCTCCTGACTTCAAAGGACGCTGATGGTGGACACCGACGAGCGCGTCTTCGTGACCGGGCTTCCCGTCGACGAGCTGATCGCACGGACCCGCCAGTGGGTGGAGGATCACGTGCCCGAGGCCTGGCGTGGCGCGGCGAGACAGGGCGGCGCATCGGCCATCAGAAAGGTCCGTTCCCGCGCCGATTACGAGGCCTGGTACCCGGTCTTTGCCGCGTCCGGCCTGGTGGCGCCTACGTGGCCGGCGGAGTACGCAGGAGCGGGGCTCTCACCCTCCGAAGCGCGAACAGTCGAGGTCGAGTTGGCGCCGTACAACCTCGGGCGCCTCAACCCCTTGGGTCTCAGTCTGGCCGCTCCGGCCCTCTTCTCCTTCGGGACCGAGGAGCAGCGCCTGCGCTTCCTCGGTCCCATCGTGCGCAACGAAGAGATCTGGTGCCAGCTGTTCAGCGAGCCGGGGGCCGGTTCGGATTTGGCATCGCTGGCCACCCGGGCCGAGCGCCACGGCGACGAGTGGGTGATCACCGGCCAGAAGGTGTGGAACACGTGGGCCCACTTGGCCGACTTCGGGGTACTCCTGGCCCGGACCGATGCTGACGCTCCCAAGCGTCAAGGGATCACTTATTTCCTCATCGACATGCACGCGCCCGGCGTGGAGGTCCGCCCGCTCCGGCACATCACCGGGGAGATCGACTTCAACGAGGTCTACCTCGAAGACGTCCGGGTTCCCGACGGCCAGCGGGTGGGCGAGGTCAACGACGGTTGGAAAGTCGGAAACGCAACATTGTCGGGGGAGCGCCAGATGGTCTCGGGCTCGGGCTCGGGTGGTGTGGATCGGATCGGGGGAGGCGGTGCCGAGCGCCTGGTCGAGCTGGCCCGACGGGTCAGCGCCGAGGGCCACCCGGGAGGCTGGGACGACCCACTGGTGCGCCAGAGCCTGATGCAGGTGCTGAGTGAGCAGCGGATCCGCAACTGGACGAACCAGCGGGTCCGGGCCGGGATCAAAGCCGGACGGGCGCCTGGGCCGGAGAGCTCGGTGGGCAAGGTCCACCAAGGCGACCTCAACCAGCGGATACAGAACTTGGCCACCGACTTGTTGGGAGCCGACGCCGTGGCCTGGTTACTGGCGGCCGCCGTCGACGACGGTGGTGGCGACCCCGTCGAACGCTATGCCGACTCGTTACCCTACGAATTGAAAGGCATGCTCCGCAGCCGGGCCAACACCATCGAGGGGGGCACCACCGAGGTGAACAAGAACATCATTGCCGAGCGAGTTCTCGGACTTCCCCGCGAGCCCGACCCCTGGCAGCGGGCGCCGTGGCGCGAGGTCCCTCGGAACTGATGCGAACCCGGCACGCGAGGGTTCGGCAAAACCCGGGAACGGACACGGTTGTGGAGTACCGGTGAGCACGGCGCAGTTGGTCACCTGTTGGGTGCGAGACGGTGTCGGCTCGGTACGCCTGTCCGATCCGGAGCATCGCAACGCGCTCTCGACGGAGCTGAGCGACGCTCTGGCTGTCGCTGTCGGGACGGTGCTGGCCGACGGCGCCGGGGCCATCGTGCTCACCGCCGAACCACCCGTCTTTTGCGCCGGCGGATCGCTCGATGGGCTCCTGACCCGGGACGTCCCGCTGGGCGAGACCTACCGGGGGTTCGAGGCTCTGGCCGACGCGCCGGTTCCGACCGTCGCCGCCGTCGGGGGGCCGGCCATCGGGGCCGGGGTGAACCTTCCCCTGGCCTGTGACGTCATCATCGTCTCGGAGCCGGCTCGGTTCGACCCGCGCTTTTTGGATGTCGGTATCCACCCAGGTGGTGGTCACCTCTGGCGCCTGCAACACCGGATCGGCAGCCAGGGCGCGGCCGCGCTGGTGCTGTGCGGCGACGTGCTCGATGCCCACGATGCCGTGAGATCCGGGCTGGCCTGGCGTTGTGTGGACGACGCCGACTTAGAGGACAGCGCCTACAAGTTGGCGCACCGGGCGGCCGGACGCTCCCGCCCGCTGGTGGCCCGGACGAAGGCAACACTCCGGGCCAGCGAGTCGATGCTCGGCGTCGGCGAGGCCACGGCACTTGAGCTCGAGGCCCAGAAGTGGTCGATGGACCAGCCCGGTTTCGACGAGGGCATCCGGGCGATCCAAGAGTCGATCCGGGCCCGGGCCGATGCATCGGACGGTTCGGGCTAGCTCCTCGATGGAGACGCAGGCAACCATGTCCGCCGTGGTCCCTGGTCGCCCTTCGGCTCTCCTGGTGACATGATCGACAGCACAGGAGGACCCAGATGACAGACGACGTCTTGGACGCCATCATCGGCACCCCGACAGGTAAGACAGTGGTCACCGTGGAGCGGGGACATGTGGCTGCGTTCGCCGACGCGGTCAAGGACGACAGCCCGGCCTATCGGGACCCGGCGGCGGCAGCGGCCATCGGGTTGCCGGCCATCCCGGCGCCCCCGACCTACCCGTTCGTCATGGAGAATTTCGGACGGTACCCCGAGCTGCAGCCCACCGGCCCAGGGTCGGGGAACCAGGTGGGTGCGGCCATCGGCCCCTTGCTGGCCGGCGGCGGCCTCATCCTCCACGGCGAGCAGTCGTTCAGCTACCACCGGCCGGTCTTCGCCGGGGACGTGCTGGAGGGCAACGGCAAGGTGGTCGACGCCTACCGCAAGGAGTCCAAGGGACGGACCATGACCTTTGTGGTGGTGGAAACGGCCTGGACCGACCGCACCACCGGTGAGCCGGTGTGCACCTCGACCATGAACTTCATTCACCGCATGTGACCTCCGGGGCAAGAACCAGTTCTGGTTCGCTGGGCCCTGGATGGTAGAAACGATGCAGAATCTGATGGCGCTCCCTGTGCCGCCGGGGCCGGGGATCGCGCACGAGCTGGATGCCCCGGACGGGTCGAACGACCTCCGCAACCGAGTGGGAGCCTGACCGATGCCGATCGGAATCGCCGACGAGCACGAGGACCTTCGCCAGTCGCTGCGGCGATGGGTCGAGTCCCGATGCCCGGCCGAGGTGACCCGCGCCGCTCTCGACGGCGATCGGGACGAGCTACCGCCGTTCTGGACCGAGCTCGCCGACCACGGGTGGTTGGGCATGCACATCGCCGAGGAGCTCGGCGGGCAGGGAGCCGGCCTGGTCGAGCTGGCCGTGGTCCTCGAGGAGCTGGGACGGGCCGCGGCCCCCGGACCCTGGGCCTCGACCGCGCTGGCCGCATCGGTCATCGCCGCCTTCGGGGACGGTGCCCAGGCCAAGTCCCTCCTTCCCGAACTGGCCAATGGCTCGGTTCCGGCCGCAGTGGTGGTTCCAGTCGGTACGACAGATGGATCGGCGGTGGCTGTGGCCGGACTGGAGGCGACCGGCCATTCCGACGGCACGATCTCCGTACGTGGATCGGTGGGCCCGATCCCCAGCGGGGAGGTGGTCACCGCGGTGGTGGCTCCGGTGGAGGTCGACGGGTCCGAACGCTGGTTCGTGCTCGAGCGCGGGCCGGGAACCACGGTGGAACCCACCCCGAGCTTCGACCCGTCACGCCGATCGGCCACCTGGCACCTGGACGGGGTAACGGTGACCTCCGAATGGGAACTGGTCGGAGCCCGCTCGGAGGGGATCCGCGACCTGGCCATCGCCCACGCCGCCGCCGAGGCGGTCGGCGGCGCACGATGGTGCCTGGACACCGGCGCCGAGTACGCACAGTCCCGGCAACAGTTCGGGCGGCCGATCGGCCAGTTCCAAGGGGTCAAGCATCGCCTGGCCGACATGCTGGTATCCGTGGAGCAGTCGGTGGCGGCAACGTGGGACGCAGCCCAGGTGCTGGATCTGGAGGCCGGCGGCGCCGGGGGCGCCCATCATGGCGACTCCATCACCACCCCACAGAGCCGGTTGGCCGTGCAGGTGGCGGGGGCCCTGGCCCTCGACGCATACGTGGAAGCGGCCAAGGGAGCCATCCAGGTGCTTGGGGGCATGGGGTTCACCTGGGAGCACGACGCCCATGTCCACCTGCGGCGGTCCACCACCCTTCGCCAGCTGCTGGGAGGGACGGCGCCCCTGCGCGCCGAGGCCGCCCGACTGGCGCTGACCGGGGTGCGTCGCCACCTGAGAGTCGAGCTTCCACCCGAGGCCGATCGGTTCCGGGCCGACCTGGAGCCGTTGGTGGCCGATATCGCCGCCATCACCGACGGCGACGAGCGGCGTGGCCGCCTGGCCGACGCCGGGCTGTTGGCGCCGCATTGGCCCAAGCCCTGGGGAAGAGACGCTGGGGCGGTGGAGCAGCTGGTCATCGACGAGGTGTGCGACAAGGTCGGGCTCGAGCGCCCCAGCCTGGTCGTGGGGGCGTGGGCCCTTCCCACCATCATCGCCCACGGCACCGATGAGCAGGCCGAACGATGGGTGGGCCCCAGCCTCCGAGGCGAGCTGGTGTGGTGCCAGCTCTTCAGCGAGCCCGGTGCCGGTTCGGACCTGGCCGGACTCACCACCAAGGCCACCAGGGTCGAAGGGGGCTGGTCGATCTCGGGGCAGAAGGTGTGGACCTCGTTGGCCACCCTGGCCGACGTCGGGATCTGCCTGGCCCGCACCAATCCCGACGTGCCCAAGCACAGGGGGATCACCTACTTCCTGGTCGACATGAAGACGCCGGGCATCGAGGTCCGGCCGTTGCGGGAGATCACCGGTGAGTCGCTGTTCAACGAGGTCTTCTTCGACGACTGCTTTGTGCCCGATTCCTGCGTGGTCGGCGAGGTGGACGGAGGCTGGCGGTTGGCCCGGACCACGCTGGCCAACGAACGGGTCTCGCTCTCGTCCGGGTCGGCCTTCGGGAGTGGACTTGAGGCGGCGCTCTCCTGGTTGGGCGACCATCCCGATGCCGCCCAGCCGGTCGTGCTCGATCGGTTGGGGACCTTGGTGGCTGAGGGACAGTCCTTGGCCGTGCTCGGCCTCCGGGCCACCCTTCGATCCCTCTCGGGTGTGGAGCCCGGTCCCGAATCAAGCGTGGGGAAGTTGCTGGGGGCCGAGTTCGACCAGCGGGTGCAGGAGTTCGGGCTCGACCTGATGGGCCCGGCCGGAGCCACCACGGTGGGCGACGCGGCCCTGTGGGCCCACGGCGTCCTGCACTCGAAGTGCCTGACCATTGCGGGCGGGACGAGCGAGGTGCAGCGCAATGTGATCGGTGAGCGCCTCCTCGGATTGCCCCGGGACCCCGAGCCCGGCCGATGATGGCCAGCGCGCCGGATGGCGGCCGGGGCATGGGCGAGCACCGGCTGTTCTACGAAGACCTGAGCGAGGGCGACGAGGCACCGGTTCGCTCGCACGTCCTCACCCGGACCGATTTGGTCGTGTACGCCGGCGCCTCGGGGGACTTCAATCCCATGCACCACGACGAGATCCAGG
>JAUTXB010000109.1 GCA_030838245.1 Acidimicrobiaceae bacterium | reverse complement strand
ATGGAGCCGCCCATCAATCAGCTACTCGGACTGCCGATCGATCGGAAGAGCCCATTCGTGGTCTTCACCGAGCGCAGAGGGAATCTCAAGTCCGCTCATTTCTATGCGCACTACCAGGTGCTGTGGTTCCTCAGACAGCAGTAATTGATCACTGCGAGGCACACCATTCCCTGGTGACGATCTCGATGAGAGGGAGGGGACCAATGCGAATTGTCAACGACCTCCCTCGGAGATCCTCAGTACACGTCCCAGCCTGCCGACAATGAGCATCACGACTCCCAGCAAGCCCCTGCCTGTACTGACGCCCAGCACTGCTGAGGGGCGCCGGCCGCACCGCACCAGCGCACACCGATTTGGGCGGCTCCAACGTCGGGTTCCCGAGGCTCTGGCCAGTATCGGCCTCTTCCTCTTGGTGTTCGCCCAGCACCCCGGGCGCATTGTTCGCGACACGAAACTCGACCTCAGCGTCGATCCCGGCCGTTTCATCGCCAGCGTGACCCACCTGTGGGACCCCCTCATCGGATTCGGTACAGTGCCCGACCAGGCCTACGGCTACCTGTTCCCCATGGGCCCGTTCTACTGGCTTGGCTCTGCGTTGCACGTCCCCGAGTGGATGGTCCAGCGGTTGTGGATGGGGCTCCTCCTTACCGTCGCCCTGTGGGGGACAGTCCGCTTGGCTGAATGCCTCCAAATCGGGGGACGCTGGTCGCGGCTGGCCGGGGGCATTGCCTACGCCCTCTCACCGATCATCCTGGCTCAGGCCCATGACACGTCGTATGTGTTGCCGGCCGTCCTTCTGCCCTGGGTCATCGCCCCACTTGTTCGGGCGGCCGATGGCACGTTGACGCCGGGAGGCGGCGCGGCGCGTTCCGGCCTGGCCATACTGCTCATGGGCGGCGTCAACGCGACGGCCACGTTCGCCGTGCTCCTCTTGCCCCTCATGTGGTTCGCCACCCGGCGACCGATCCGTCAACACATCAAGCTCTTCGCTCTCTGGGCGGCCGCCATTGTTCTCGCGTCGGCGTGGTTCATCGTGCCATTGGTGTTCCAGAAGAAGTACGGGTTCAATTTCCTTCCCTTCACCGAGACGTCGAACACGACGACGTCCATTACGTCCATTCCGGAGGTACTCCGCGGCGGAGGGGTGTGGGTATCACTCAGCAACCCCCCAATCTGGACACCAGCGGGGTTCATGATCGAGACCTCCCCGGTGGTGATCGTGGCCAGCTCGGTGGTTGCCGGCCTCGGACTGTACGGCTTGGCCCGTCGGGATCTGCGCGATCGCCTGTTTCTGGTGCTGGCCGTGATCGTCGGCACCGTGCTGGTGTGTGCGGGGTACTGGGGCCATTTCGGTGGGCCGTTCGCGTCGACGACCCATACCCTGCTCGACGGACCGTTGGCCGCCTTCCGTAACGTGTACAAGTTTCAGCCGGTCATCGCCCTGGCGTTGGTCCTGGGCCTGGTCCACGCGCTAGAGCAGTTCTCCGGCGCGCTGAGAAAGTTGCGGTGGTCGGAGAAGAATTCGTTGCTTTCCGGATTCGTCATCGTCACCGCCGTGGTCCTGGCGCTGACGGCCGCACCGATGTTCACCGGCAAGCTCTACCCGGAAGGTTCCTTCACGGCCATCCCCGCCTATTGGCACCAGGCGACCAACTGGATCAATGCCCGAGGGGCGATGTCCAACACGTTGGTGATCCCTGGGGACGAATTTGCCCGCCTGAACTGGGGAAACCCCTTAGACCAGCCAATCCAGCCGTTGGCCACGGTCCCGTGGGCCAACCGCAACGTCGTGCCGTTGGGCTCGATCGGCAATACCCAATTCCTCGACGCCCTTGACCAGGTGTTGGCCAGTGGCCAACCGGTTCCCGGATTGGCCCAGTACCTGAGCCGGGCCGGAGTGCGGTATCTCCTCGTCGAGAACGATCTGAACCCGGCGGAGGCCGTGAGCCCGGCACCGGCCGTGGTGCGCACGGTGCTCGCCAATGAGCCCGGGATCTCCCGCACCGCTCGCTTCGGTCCGGTGGTTCGACAACCCAATTCGGGATCGAGCGTCGAGTTTCTCTACGACCCATTCGGCCTCACCCATGGGATTCGATCGTTGGAGGTCTACCGGGTGGCGTCGACGAGCGGGGGTGATGCAATGGTCACTACCTACCCCGCATCCACCGGCATCTCATTGTCCGGCGGCCCGCAAGGGTTGCTGCCGCTCGCTGGTTCCGGGCAGCTCGACCACCAAGCGGTGGCGTTGAACGGTGACCCACTGGGACCGAGGTTCCAGAGCACGGCGCCGGTTGTCGCCGACACCCAGCAGCTGCGCAACACGGCGTTCCCGAGCCTCTACGGTGAGTTCTCGAACCTCCTCGCCCCAGGAGAGCCGTCGATCCAGACGGGCGTCCAACCCCACCAGTGGATCGTCGTCCCGGGAACCCAGCACGAAACGGTCAGCAAGCTCGGCGGTGCCCTCGGCGTCTCTGCATCCTCGTTCGGGCCTTGGTTCCGGAATGCTCCTGCCGATCAACCCCTTTCCGCCTTCTTGGACAATGCGGGAGGTTCGACGTGGGAGGCAGCGCCATTTGATCCGCGCCCCTGGATCGAGATCCGCTTCGATCATCCAGTACCGCTGCAGCAGATCATCGTCACGCCGTCCAGCACGGGACCGTCGTACATCACCAGGGTGCAGGTATCGACCGGACGCGGGCAGCTCACTTCGCCACTGGCGCCGACGACCCGACCCCAGGCTGTACCCACCCCCCGTGGCGACACCCGGTTCCTGAAGATCACGCTGGTCAACTTCCGCGGCCCTCGTGGCCCATTGAGCGTCGGACCCGGAATCGCCCACATCGCCATCCCTGGAGTCACCGTCACTCAAACCTGGCGGGTACCCAATGACGTTCGGTCGGGCACGGGCATCACCCCTACCTACCTCTTTATCTCCCCCCTGCCCAACCAGTTCGGCTTCTTCAAGGTGGCCGACGATGAGCCGCACATGTCGAGAACGTTCACAGTGCCCCAGACGAGCACGCTCTCGGTGTCCGGGGAGGCCACCCCTCGCTCTTCCCTCGCCCTCGAGGCGCTCGAGTTCCCCAAGGCGGGCCAACCGGTCACGCCGCTGGCCAGCTTGAGCAAGCCCTATGCGCTGGCGTGCGGCTCGGGCCCCACGTTGACCATCGACGGCAGCCCGTACCAGACGTCGCTCAGCGGGACCATGGGCGAGTACCTCGGGCTACGGGCCATGCCGATGACGGTCTGTAAGCCCGGAGGGACCGTGACATTGCCCGCGGGCACGCACACGATCACTGCCGACGATGCGTCCGGCGGCTTCAAAGTCACCAGCATTTCCCTCACCGGAACCACCGTTCCCCAGTCGACAGCACCCCGTGGCGTCACCGTCGACCGATGGGGCTCCGAGTCCCGGACCCTTACCGTTGCGGGGGGCCAGGGCGCGATCTTGAACGTCCATCAGAACTACAACTCGGGTTGGGTGGCCACCGTGAACGGCCACCAGCTTCACCCGGTGCGCCTCGACGGCTGGCAACAGGGTTGGCTTCTCCCCGCAGCCACGGCCGCTCAGGTCGTGACCCTCCGATTCACTCCGGAGGGGCCGTTCCGGACGACCCTCGTCGTAGGTGCGGGGCTGGCCCTGGTACTGGTCGTGTGGGCGTTGCTGTCGGCGCGGCGCAGGTGGAGGGACCGTTCCTCAGCGGATCGTGGCGTCGATGACGACCCGGAAGTGGGCGTCGATGTCCCGGCCGAGGGGGCGGCGGACGGTGACCCTGGCGACGGCTCGTTCCGAGACGGGCGACTGTGGCTGGCCTGGGTAGTCCTGACCGCCGCGATCTTCGCCATCTCCGGGCCGGTAGCGATGGCCGTACCGTTGCTGGTGGGCGTTCGCTGGCTTGTCCCGCGACGGTTCTCGTTCCTGGCCTGGTCGGCCCTCGGAGCCGTGGTGCTTGCCGGGATCGCCACTGCCATCGAGCCCGGCTATCGGATCGGCACGTGGATCGGCGGCGGAAGCTACACGGCCCAGGCGCTCGGTGGGTTGGCCGTGGCTGCTCTCGTTTTGAGCCTGCTGCCCAATCCGCACCGACGGCGGGAGGCCTGAGCCCAGTGCACATAGTCGTGGTCAATTGGCGAGACACGGTCCATCCCCAGGCCGGCGGGTGTGAGCTGTTGGTCGATCGACTCCTGATCGGTTTGGCCGCCCGGGGCCATGACGTGGAGCTCGTGTGCGGTGGCCCTATCGGCGAGCATCCGTACCCGGTGTACGACGCGGGTGGCACCTACGCCCAGTACCTGCGGGCGCCCCTGCTGTGCAGTACCCGACTCAGACGGGCCGACCTGGTCATCGATGTCGGGAACGGGCTTCCCTTCTTCTCTCCACTGTGGCGCCGCCGCCCCTCGGTCTGCCTGGTGCTCCACAACCACTCTGACCAGTGGGGGGCGCGGTTTCCCCGGCCGGTGGCCAGTGTGGCCCGAGCGGTCGAGCGCCATGTAGTGCCGGCCATCTACCGACACCGAGTCTTTGTGGCCATTTCGCAGTCGACCGCGAACGGGCTGAAAGCGATCGGCGTGGATGCCGCGAACATTCGGGTCATCGAACCGGGGGTGGATCTTCCGTCAGGCGCAATCCTGTCTGAGTCACCCGAGCCGCTCTTCGTGACCCTCGCCCGGTTGGTTCCTCACAAGCGAGTCGACCTGCTCCTGGACGCCTGGCGCCTGGTCCAACCGGTGACCGGGGGTCGTTTCCTGGTGATCGGTACGGGCCCGGAGCTTGCTGCCCTCCGGCGCCAGGCGGCGGGAATCCCCGGAGCCGAACTGCTGGGCTGGGTCAGTGAGGCGGAAAAGGAGCGGATGCTTGGTGAGGCCTGGCTCCTGGTCCATGGAGCGCACCATGAGGGCTGGGGGATGGTCATCATGGAGGCCGGCGCGGCGGGGACGCCGACGTTGGTGGTCGATGCACCAGGAGTACGTGACGCCGTGGTCGACGGAAAGACGGGGGTGCTGGTAGACGCTCCCGGCGAATTGCTTCCGACCGCGCTGGCCAACGAGTGGGTCGACCTTGCGGCCGACCCCGAGCGCCGCAGTCGATTCGGGAAGGAGTCGCTGGTGCGTGCGAACGATTACGGCTGGGACCGGATGGTCGATTCCTGGGTGGCAGTGGCCAGGGAGTCCCTCGCTTCCTCGGGCCCAGGTAAGAAGGGCCGAAACGTGAAGCCCCGAAAGGAGCACCTCCGAATGCGTCAACCGCCGGCACCGGTGGCGCGTGGCGTTCGCCCCTCGCCCGGGGTAACCGGTCTCCAACCTGTCAGTCGGCCGGTCGGTCTCCGACGCATGGCCGCCCTTCTCAAGGGATTCCGCCATCAGTTCGACGACCCCGACGCGTTCTACACCCTGCTGGCCGACGACACGATTGACCTGATCGAGCGGTACCAACCGGTGGCTGGCAGGAGGGTCCTCGATGTGGGAGGAGGTTCTGGCTACTTCGCCGAGGCATTCCGTCGGGCCTCGGCGACCAGCGCCTTCATCGAGCCGGAGTGGGATGAAATGACCGAGCCCGGTCGCCGGCTGGGATTCGGGATCGTCGGAGACGGTTGCGTGCTTCCTCTGGCTGACGCCAGCTTCGATGTCAGCTTCTCCTCCAACGTCATCGAACACGTGAAGGATCCCTGGTTGTTCCTCGACGAGCTGGTCCGGGTCGTTCGACCAGGCGGGCTGATCTTCGTGGCCTTCACCAACTGGCTCTCACCCTTCGGCGGCCACGAGACCTCACCCTGGCACTACTTGGGAGGCGAGTGGGCGGCGCAGCGCTACGAACGGAACCTGGGATACCCACCGAAGAATCGCTACGGGGAGAACCTCTATCAACTCAGCATTTCGAAGGTGTTGCACTGGGCTCGACATCACCCTGATGCCCGGCTCCTCGATGCCTTCCCTCGTTACTACCCATACTGGACAAAGCCGGTTACGTTCGTGCCGGGAGTTCGAGAGATCGTCACGTGGAATCTGGTCGTCGTGCTCAGGCGGAAAGACGCTGGCGAGCAAGGAGAATCCCACACCGGTCTGATCGCCCACTTACACGGGCGCCGTCCAACCCGTGGTGCCCGACAGGCCGGCAGGCCTGATTACATGCCGCCAGTTACACGCCGACCTTGGCCCGCAGCTCGCTGATCAGGGTGCTCATCCCCGAGACGGGGACGAACGCTCGGGCCGCGTCGGTGAGGGCTGCCCGGGAGCTGGCATCGAGCTCGAGCTCTGACGAGGCCACATTGAACTCGAGCTGTTCGACTGAGGAGGCACCCGGGATGACGACGACACGGGGGAAACTGAGCAACCAGGCCAGTGCCACCTGCGCCGGCTCAGCGTCGTGGGTTGTCGCAACCTGACGCAGGACGTCGAGCAACGGGGCCACCCGGCGCAGGTTCTCTGTGCCGAACAGCGGGTTCGTCCGACGCACCCCGCCTGGCCTATTTTCCGCGGTGTACTTTCCGCTGAGGAGACCCTGGGCCAGAGGACTGTAGGCCATCACGATCCGGCCCTCCTGCTCGGCGAAGGGCACCATCTCCTTGAGCGGGCCCGGAACGGCCAGGGAGAATTGGACCTGGTTGCTGACCACACTGGACCCGAGCGCGGCATCGGCCTTCCGCCACCGCTCGAGCGAGTAGTTCGAGACGCCGACCGCACCGATCCGACCCTCCTCGAGCAGGGTACGCATCCCCGGCATGATCACCGAGTCGGGTACCACCGGATTGGGCTGGTGGACCTGGTAGAGCGGAATGCGACTCAGTTGCAGCCGGCGGGCGCTGCCTCGCTCGCGGTTCCGCACGATCACCGGAAACGGGGCCACCGGAAAGATCTTGCTGGCCACGATCACCTCGGAACGATCTGCTCCCAGAGCTTCGCCCAGGATCCGTTCGCTCTTGCCAAATCCGTAGGCCTCGGCCGTGTCGAAGAGGGTCACTCCCAGCTCGAGCGCTCGGCGGACGATGTCGCGGGCAGTACCCGTCGCGTAGGCATTCCCGTAGCCCCACTCCCGCGAGCCGAACTGCCACGTCCCCAGCCCCACCTGGCTCACCCGACCCAGACCTGCGACCTCGATATATTTCATGGTTCTCTCCGACCTATCATCACTCCGAGATCCATCCTGGCAGTTCCGCGTGAGCTTCGCTGGCGGCTGCTTTCCACGACGACTGACCGTCCGTCAAGGAATCGAGGCCGTCCTTCGGGACGAAATCACCCGGTGCTGTCGGCCGGTTTTGCCGAGCTCCCGTGTGCCTCCTTTCCCGCCATCGCGACAACCCGGTCTGGTGCCACCGTCATGCCTCCCCCGCCGCTGGGTTCAGGTCGGCCGGCGAGCGCATAGACCTGCGACCCGTCAACCGTCTCGTTGGTCACGAGCAGCTGTACCAGCTTGTCGAGGACGTCGCGATGTTCTTTGAGCACCTCGACCGCCCGTTCCTCGGCCTGCCGGAGCAACCGCGACACCTCGGTGTCGATGGATGCCTGGGTCTGCTCGGCATAGGGTCGGGTGGAAAATGCAGAGCTGTCGCCACCGAGGTAAACGGAACCTCCCACGGGGTAGCCCACGGGTCCGATAGTCGATGAGAGGCCGAACTCGCGCACCATCTTGGTAGCAAGCTCCGTAGCCTTGGCTAGGTCGTTGGCGGCACCGGTGGACCCTTGGCCAAGGACCACGAGCTCGCTGGCGCGGCCCCCGAGGTAGACGGCAAGCGTGTCGTACAGGTATTCCTCGCTGTAGAGGTGGCGCTCGACGAGAGGGAGCTGTTCGGTCACGCCGAGAGACTGCCCGGCGGGAAGAATTGTCACTTTCGCCACCGGGTCGGCCCGGTCCGAGTAGGCGGCGACGAGCGCATGGCCACTTTCGTGGACAGCGACGGCGTGCTTTTCCTCGGGAAGCAACACGTTCGACCCTTCTCGCCGGCCGAGGATGATGCGGTCGCGAGCTTGGTCGAAATCCGCGGCGCTGAGTACCTCGCGGTTGTTCCGCACTGCAGTGATTGCCGCTTCGTTGACGAGGTTAGCAAGGTCTGCCCCTGAGAACCCGGGCGTCCCCCTCGCCACCACTTCCAGATCCACGCTCGAGTCGAGTTGCTTGCCCTCGCTGTGGACCCGCAGGATCGCGACCCGTTCTGGCAGGGTAGGGAGGGGGATCGTGATCTGCCGATCGAAGCGGCCGGGACGGAGCAACGCGGGGTCGAGCACCTCGGGCCTGTTGGTGGCGGCGATCACGACGACCCCCTCTGCCGGATCGAAACCGTCCATTTCGGCCAGCAGCTGGTTCAGAGTCTGCTCACGCTCGTCGTTCGACACGACGGCCGTCGCTCCGCCCCGCCGCTGACCGATCGCGTCGATCTCGTCGACGAAGATGATCGCCGGTGCCCGCTTCCGAGCCTCCTGGAAGAGGTCACGGACGCGAGCCGCTCCGACACCGACGAACAACTCCACGAAGCTCGAGCCGGTCACCGAGAAGAACGGGACGTCTGCCTCTCCCGCGACCGCCCGGGCCAGGAGGGTCTTACCGGTGCCCGGAGGCCCGATCATCAAGACGCCCCTCGGTGCCATGGCGCCAACCCTCGTGTACCGATCGGGGTGCTGCAAGAAGTCGACGACTTCGCGGATCTCGAGCTTGGCGCCCTCGTACCCCGCCACATCGGCGAAGGTCGTCTTCGGCCGCTCCGCGTCGAATACCTTCGCCTTCGATCTGCCGACACCGAGCACTCCTTG
>JAUTXB010000064.1 GCA_030838245.1 Acidimicrobiaceae bacterium | reverse complement strand
TTCTGCCGAGAAGAGGACATCTTCTGCCAAGGCCGCGGCTCGGCCGCCACCTCGGCCGTCTGTTACGCCCTCGGCATCACCAACGTGGACGCGGTGTCGCTGGGCCTGCTGTTCGAGCGGTTCCTCTCCCCCGCCCGCGACGGGCCCCCCGACATCGACGTTGATATCGAGTCGGGCCGGCGGGAGGAGGTCATCCAGTACGTCTACGAGCGCTACGGCCGCATGCACGCAGCCCAGGTGGCCAACGTCATCACCTACCGGTCCCGCTCTGCTCTCCGCGATATGGGCAAGGCCCTCGGGCACCCGCTCTCCGACATAGAGGGGTGGGCCGGCTCGGTCGACCGCGGCGATTCGATGCAGGACGACGAGACCATCCCGCCGATGGTGCGCGACCTGGCCGGGGCGGTGCTCGACTTCCCCCGGCACCTCGGCATCCACTCGGGGGGCATGGTGATCTGCGACCGTCCGGTGGTCGAGGTCTGCCCGGTGGAGTGGGCCCGGATGCCCGGGCGAAGCGTCCTGCAGTGGGACAAGGACGACTGCGCCGCCGTCGGGCTGGTCAAGTTCGATCTGCTCGGGCTGGGCATGCTCACCGCTCTCCACCACATGGTGGACCTGGTGTCGGACCACTACGGCGTCAAGATCGACGTGGCTCTCCTCGACCAGGAGCCCGAGGTCTATGACCTGTTGTGCCGGGCCGACACCGTGGGGGTCTTCCAGGTGGAGTCCCGGGCTCAGATGGGCACGCTGCCCCGGGTGAAGCCCCGGTGCTTCTACGACCTGGCCATCGAGGTGGCCCTCATCCGCCCCGGGCCCATCCAGGGCAACGCCGTCCACCCCTATATCCGCCGGCGGAACAAGGAGGAGGACATCACCTACCTCCACCCCCTGTTGGAGCCGGCACTGAAGCGGACGCTCGGCGTCCCGCTCTTCCAGGAGCAGCTGATGCAGATCGCCATCGACGTCGCCGGCTTCACCCCGGCCCAGGCCGACGAGCTCCGCCAGGCCATGGGGGCCAAGCGATCGGGCGAGCGGATGGGCCGGCTCCGGGACCGGCTGTTCGCCGGGATGGCCGCCCGGGACGTGTCTGCCGACGTGGCCGAACAGGTCTTTGCCGCTCTGGCCGCCTTTGCCAACTTCGGGTTCCCCGAGAGCCACTCGGTGGCCTTCGCCTACCTGGTGTACTCCACGGCCTGGTTCAAGGTGCACTACCCGGCGGCCTTCACCGCCGGACTGTTGAACGCCCAGCCCATGGGCTTTTGGTCACCCCAGAGCCTGATCGCCGACGCCAAGCGCCACGGGGTCACCGTCCTGCGCCCCGACGTCAACCGGGGCGGGGCCGACGCGGAGCTCGAGGGGAAGGAGCTCGAGGGGAAGGGGCTCGAGGGGGAGGGCCCCGCCATCCGGCTCGGGGTGTCCTCGGTGCGCGGCGTCGGGAGCGAGACGGCCGAGCGGATCGCCGACGGCCGGCCGTGGTCGGGCATGGAGGACCTGGTGCGCCGGGCCGGTGCCACCCGGGCCCAGCTGGAGGCGCTGGCCACGGCCGGTGCGTTGGACGACCTACCGGCGGGGAACGGCCCGGCCACCAACGGCAACGGGCCGGTGAGGAACGGCAAGCCGGCAACCGGCAACCGGCGGTCCCTGGTGTGGGCGGCGGGGGCGGCGTCCCAGGCCACCCCGGGGCGCCTGCCGGGGATGGTCACCGGGACCGAGTCGCCATCGCTTCCCACCGCCACCGCCTGGGAGGACGTGGCCGACGACCTGTGGTCCCTGGGCATGACCCCCGACGTCACCGCCATGGAGCTGGCCCGTCCGGAGCTCCGGCGTCAGGGCGTGATCGCCTCGGGCGACCTGCAGACCGTCCGCTCCGGTGACCGGATCACCGTGGGGGGCGTGGTCACCCACCGCCAGCATCCCGAGAGCGCCCACGGGGCCGTCTTTTTGAACCTCGAGGACGAGACGGGCATGGTCAACGTGATCTGCTCCCGGGGGGCGTGGGTGCGATGGCGATCGGTGGCCCGGTTCTCCCCCGCCCTTGTCGTCCGGGGACGGCTCGAGCGCGGCGACGGGGCCATCAACTTGGTGGCCGAGCGGATCGAGCCTCTCGAGCTGGGACCGGTGCCCCCCTCGCGGGACTTCCGTTGACCGGCGCAGCTTGCCGGCCAGAGCAGCCGGCCGACCGAGCAGGCCGCTCAGCGACCCTGGCGGGCCAACCGGCTGAGCCGGGCCACCAACACCTGGAGCACCAGCTCCCCCGGCAGGGCCGACACGCCCCGGAGGTCCAGGTCGGCGTCGGCCAGCAGGTTGATGGCCCGGGCGATCCGGGCCGTCCCCAGTCGCCGGCACTGGGCCAGCGCCTTCTTGGCCGGGTAGGCGCTGCGCAGGCCGAGCAGCTCGGCCGCCTCCTCCGGCGAGGTCACCCCCGACCCGTCGAGCCGGAGCATCTGGCGGTAGTGCCGGTGCAACAGGCTCATGGCCGCCAGCGGGTGGAGCTCGCCGGCGCCGGTCATGCGGTGGAGGAGCCCCAAGGCCTTCGCCGCGTCACCGCTGTCGATGGCATCGGTGAGGTCCCACGGCGCTACCGAGCCCGCCTCTCCGAGGAACGGGGCGAGTTCGTTCACCTTGACCGTGGCCCCGACCCCGTAGGCGGCAGCCAGCGTGTCGAGCAGGCCGGCCAGCCGGCCCATGTCCCCGCCCAGGTGCTCGCCCAACTTGGCCGTGGCCGGCCCATCCAGCCGGACCGGTGCGCCCCGCAGGTGCTCGGCCAGCCACTGGGTCCGGGCCCGGCCGGTGCCCACCGCCGTGTTCACCACCTCGCCGACCTTGCCCACCGACTTGGCCAGGGCAGCCGGGACGGTGCCGCCCCCGCCCACCAGCACCAACGACGTGCTGGGCAGTGGGTCCTCCAAGTAGGCGGTCAGTCGCGCCGCGTCCGCCGCGTTGAGCCGCCCGGCGTCGCGCACCACCACCACCCGGCGCTCCACCAGGAACGGCGGCGTGGTGCAGGCGTCGACCACCAGGCCCACGTCCAGGTCGTCGGCGCCGGGACCCCCGAATTCCTCCACGGCCAGGCTGGGGTCGGACCCGCCCACCAGGGTCTCGGTCAACCCGTGGGTGGCCTGAGCCACCAGTGAGGGGTCGTCCCCCTTGACCAGGTAGGCAGGGCGCACGTCGGTCACCGTCGCCGCCATCGTCAACCGCCGACCCGACCGGCCGTGGCCTCGGCCCGCTCCCGCTCGATGGCGGCCAGCGCCTCGCACACGTGACGGGTGCCGGCCACGTCGTGGACCCGGACCACGCGGCAACCGAGCGAGACGGCCAGGGCGGCCGCATCGAGCGAGGCCGGCCCCCGCTGGTTGATCTCGAGGTCGAGCACCTTGCCCAGGAACGTCTTGTTGGAGGCCGAGAGCAACAGCGGGTACCCCAGCCCGGCGAGGGTCCCGGTGGCCCGCAACAAGGTGAGCGACTGCTCGGCCGTCTTCCCCAGGTCGAGCCCGGCGTCGAGGACGATGCGATCGGGGGTGAGCCCGAGGGCCGTCGCCCGGGTGGCCCGCTCGACCAGAAAGGCGCTGACCGCCTCGACCACGTCGTCATAGACCGGCTCGGGGTCGGGGATCCGGGGGCCGAGGCGGATGTGGGTGGCCACCACCGTGGCCCCGGCGGCTGCGGCCACCGACAGGTACTCGGGATCGCCGAACCCGCTGATGTCGTTGCCGACCACGGCGCCGGCGCCGTAGGCGTCCTTGGCCACCGAGGCCCGCCAGGTGTCGACCGAAAGCGGGACGTCGAAGCGGTGATGGAGCGCCTCGATGGCCGGGATCACCCGCTCGAGCTCTTCGGCCTCGGTCACCTCGGGGCCCGGGCCCGCCTTCACCCCGCCGACGTCGAGAATGTCCGCGCCTTCGTCGACCAGCACCTCGGCCCGACGCAGGAAGGCATCGAAGTCGTAGGTGGCGCCCTTGTCGTAGAACGAGTCCGGGGTCCGGTTGAGGATGCCCATCACCACGGCCCGATACCGGATGTCCACGGTCCGGTCGCCCAGCGTGAGGAAGGAGGGTGGCACGGTGTGACGCTACCTCCCGGTCCGCAGGACCAGAACGTTCGGCGCGTTCAGAACAGGCGGGCCGACAGGGCCTTCCGGTAGCTGGTGGTCCGGGGGTCGGCCGGGTCGAGGGTCTCCAACAGGTCGACGAATTCCTGCCGGGCGCTGTCGTCCTCCCGGACCCGCTCCAAGAGCCCGTCGAGCAGCACGTCGACCGCCTCGTCGGTCACCGAGACCTGCTGTGCGGCCAGGCGCGCCTCGGCCTGGAGGCGGCGGGTCTCGGGCGTCTCGGGGATCCGGGCCAGGACGGCCAGTGCCTCGTCGGTCGCACCTTCGGCGATGAGCAGTCCGGCCAGGCCGATGATGCCGGCAACATGGTCCGGCTGCAGCTCCAGAGCCTGTCGCAACAGTCCCACGTCCTGGGCGGCCACGCCCTGTTCGACCAGCAAGTCGGCCTCGGTGGGCTGCGGGCTCAGCTTGGCCACGAACTCGGCCACGGCCGCCTCGGGCTGGGCGCCGATGAACCCGTCGACCACCTTGCCGTCCCGAAGGGCGAAGACGGCGGGGATGGACTTCACTTGGAAGCTCTGCGAGATGGAGGGGTTCTCGTCCACGTTCACCTTGGCCAGGACGACAGCGCCCTCGGTGGCGTCGACCGCCTTTTCGATAATGGGGCCGAGGGTCTGGCACGGCCCGCACCACGGCGCCCACAGGTCCACGACCACGGGGACCTCGCTCGAGCGGCGCAGGACCTCTTGCTCGAATGTTGCATCGGTGACATCGATCATCGGCACAAGGATACCGGGCACAGCCCGATCTCGATCCGGAAAGCTCCCTACGCAGGCGGAACGGAGGACGCTCACAGAACGCCTCGCCAAGGGAAGTAGCGTCGTATCCATGACCGGAAGCTCAGCGACACTGGTGGAAGGGATCGACGTACCTGCGGTCAGCGAGTGGCTGACGGCCACCGTCGACGGGGTCGAGGCGCCGTTCACCTTTCAGCTGATCGCCGGGGGCCGCTCCAACCTGACCTACCGGGTGACCGACGCCGCCGGCCGATCGCTGGCCCTCCGCCGCCCGCCGGTCAGCCACGTGCTGCCGACGGCCCACGACATGAAGCGCGAGCACACCGTCATCAGTGCCCTGGGCGGAACCGACGTGCCCGTCCCCGAGAGCTACGGCCTGTGCACCGACACGTCGGTGAATGGCGCGCCCTTCTACGTCATGGACTTCGTGGAGGGTCTCATCCTCCGGGATGAGGCGGCGGCCGCCGACCTCGACGAGGCCACCCGCCGCCACGCCGGCGAGTCTTTGGTCGACACCCTCGCTGTCCTCCACGACGTCGACGTCGAAGCGGTGGGCCTCGACCAGTTCGGCCGGCACGAGGGGTACATCGAGCGGCAGCTGAAGCGCTGGCACGGTCAGTTCACCCAGTCGGTGGTGGAGGGGATACCGGGGCCGGCGATCGTCGACCAGGTCCACGGTCTGCTGGCCGCACGGGTGCCCGAGCAGCAAGGAGTGGGCATCGTCCACGGCGACTACCGGCTGGACAACACGGTGATCGGCGACGACGGCACCGTACAGGCCATCCTCGACTGGGAGCTCTGCACCCTCGGTGACCCTCTGGCCGACCTCGGGCTGCTCCTCGTGTACTGGACCGAGCCCGAGGACACCGAGGCCTCGCTCATCGGCGTCGGGCCGACCCGGCTGCCCGGGTTCTCCAGCCGGGCCGCGCTCGAGGCGCGCTACGCATCGCAGTCCGACCGGGACCTGTCCGCCGTGCCCTATTACAAGGCGTTCGGCTTTTGGAAGCTGGCCTGCATCCTCCAAGGGGTCCACGCCCGCTACGCCGGCGGGGCCGCGGCCGGCGACCGGAGCAACGTCGACATGTTCCCCGTCCAAGTCGGCCGTTTGGGCGAGCGCGCCCTGGCCGAGATGGAGTCCTTATGACCGAGCCGGGCACGCCGATCTACACCATCGATCCGGACTGGGGCGAGCCCATCGGGGCTCGGCTCGACCGGCCGGTGCTGGTCGTCTCGCTCGAAGGCTGGGTAGACGCCGGGCTCGGCGCGTCGACGGCCGTGGCCGAGCTGGTGGGCACTTCGGGCACCACGCCGGTGGCCAGCTTCGACACCGAGGTGCTGATCGACCAGCGGGCCCGACGCCCCATCGCCCAGCTGGTGAACGGGATTACCACCGAGCTCGCTTGGCCCTCCATCCAGATCATCGCGGGCACGGACACCGTCGGCGCCGACGTCTTGTACCTGGTCGGCCCGGAGCCGGACTTCCGCTGGAAGTCGTTCCTCGCCGCCGTGGTCGAGCTGGTGCAACAGCTCGGGGTCCGCATGGTGGTGGGGCTGGGCGCCTTTCCCGCCCCCGCCCCTCACACCCGCCCGGTCCGGCTGGCCTCGACGGTCCCGTCCCAGTCGGCCGACCTGGCCGGTCGGGTCGGCTTCGTCCAGGGGACGCTCGAGGTGCCGGCCGGGGTCCAGGCCGCGCTCGAGATCGCCCTCGGCGCCGTCGACGTCCCGGTCATCTCCTTGTGGGCGAGGGTCCCCCACTACGTGGCGGCCATGCCCTTCCCCGAGGCCAGCGCGGCGCTGATCGACGGGCTCTCAGCGGTGAGCGGGCTGGCTTTCGACACGACGGCCGTCCGCCAGGCCGCCGATGCCTCCCGGCGCCAGGTGGACGAGCTCATCGCCGACAACACCGAGCACGCCGATATGGTGCGTCGCCTCGAGTCGTCGATCGATTCCGAGGAGGCCAACCCGTTCGGGATCGACATCGAGGTCCCGAGCGGCGACGAGATCGCCGCCGAGCTCGAGCGCTTCCTCCGGGACGAAGGCCACTAGACCGGTGCAGGTGGACGGAGGCGTCGGCTTCGACCCGAGCGGCGTCGTCGAATCGGCGCGCCAGGCCGAGGACCTCGGCTACGACGGCGTGTGGACGGCCGAGACCGGCCACGACCCGTTCCTCCCCTTGGTCCTGGCGGCCGAGCACACCGACCGGATCAAGCTGGGCACCGGCATCGCCGTGGCCTTCGCCCGCAACCCCATGAACCTGGCCATGCTGGCCAACGACCTGCAGACCATGTCCAAGGGCCGGTTCATGCTCGGGTTGGGCTCCCAGATCAAGCCGCACATCGAGAAGCGCTTCTCCATGCCCTGGTCGCATCCCGCCCCGCGGATGCGCGAGCTCGTCTTGGCCATGCGGGCCATCTGGGCCAGCTGGTCCGACGGCAGCCGCCTGGCCTTCCGGGGCGAGTTCTACCGGCACACCTTGATGACCCCCATGTTCGACCCCGGTCCCAACCCCTACGGCAACCCCCGGGTGTTCCTGGCCGCGGTGGGCGAGCGCATGACCGAGGTGGCCGGCGAGGTGGCCGACGGGTTACTGGCCCACGCCTTCACCACCGAGCGCTACCTGCGCGAGGTCACCGTGCCCGCCCTGGAGCGTGGGCTGGCCTCGGCCGGCAAGGTCCGGGCCGACGTGGAGATCTCCTTCCCCGGCCTCGTGGTCACCGGCTCCAACGAGGCCGAGTGGGAGAAGGCCACCACGGCGGTCAAGTCCCAGCTCGCCTTCTACGGCTCCACGCCCGCCTACCGGCCGGTCCTCGAGCTCCACGGGTGGGGCGAACTGCAGACCGAGCTCAACATCTTGTCCAAGCGGGGTGCGTGGTCGGAGATGACCAAGCTGGTCGACGACGAGATGCTGTCCACCTTCGCCATCGTCAGCGAGCTCGATGAGCTCCCGGCCAAGGTCCTCGACCGCTACGGGGACGTCGTCGACCGCTTCAATTTCTACGCGCCCTACCGCCTCGAGCCCGAGCACTGGCGCACCCTCTTAGCCGGGTTCAAGCAATAGGCAGCAGCCGCTACCGGGTCGAGGCGCCTTGTTCGGCATCGAGCTCGCGCAGCGTCTTGCGCATGCGCTTGCCCGTGGCCGCCCGCTCGTCCCGGAAGGCCTGGATCCGCCCCACGGTGTCGTCAAGCCGCTCGAGCAGCGTGTCGTTGGCGGCGATCAGGTCCACCAACAGGTCACGCCGTCGACGCGGGTCGGTCTTGTTGGCCCGGTAGTCGCTCCGGACCCGGTCCAAGTCGTCTTCGGCGTCGAACACCACCTTCACCTCGGCCAGGGAGAACCCGAGCAGGTCCTGCAGCTCGCGGATACGGCCCACCCGCTCGATGGCCGAGGCGTTGTACAGCCGCTCCCCGCTGTCGCGGTGGCTGCTGGGTGCGAGAAGACCCAGCTGCTCCCAGTACCGCAGGGTCCGGGTGGTCAGCCCGGTCGACTTGGCCACCTCGCCGATCCGCAGGGTGGACGAATCGCCCGCTGACGTCGGGCCTCCGGTGCTCATCGGGTGATCTCCTGGACAGTGACCAGTCCGGCCGCCGGGACCGGCTCGGGGGTCTCCACATTCTCGCCACCCGCCGTCTCGCCACCCGCAGTCTCGCCGCCCACCGCACCCACGTCCACCGCACCCACGTCCACCGCACCCACGGCCACCGCACCGACGACCACAACATCGCCGGCCACAACATCGCCGGCCGGCGCATCGGCGGCCACGGCGTCGCCGGCCGGCGCATCGGTGGCCTCAACACCGGCGTCGTGCACATACCGCTTGCCCCGGGTCCACGAGGTGGCTGCCCCGATGAGGCAGGCCACGATGGCGAAGTCGAAGGCGGCATGAAGGCCCTGTCGGAACGGCCCAGCGATCAGCGACGGGAAAAAGCTGTGACCGGTGAGCACGTGAGCCTGGGCCGGCGTCACGTGGGCGAGGACCTGGGGCCCGAGCAGGTTCTGCACCGGGTTCAGGCCCAAAAAGGCAGCGAACAGGGTGGACACCGGGGGGAGGTGGGCCACCTTGTCCGCTGCGGCTTGGGGCACGCCCTGGCTCACCAGCCCGTGGTACAGGCTTTGCGGCAGGCCGGTGGACAGGCCGACGATCATCAACGAGAAGAAGATGCCGATGGACAGCACCTGCGCCGAGTTCTGGAAGGTGGTGTTCATCCCCGCCCCGGCGCCGCGGTCCTCAGGGGGGAGGCTGTTCATGACGCCCAACCGGTTGGGGGCGCCGAATGCCCCCATGGTCAGGCCCATGAACAAGAGCAGCAGCCCGAAGGCCCAGTATGGGAAGTTGATGGGCAGCAGCTCGAGCAGGACGAAGCCCAACGCCGAGCCGAGCATCCCGCCGGTGGCGAACGGTCGGGCGCCGTACCGGTCGCTCAGGATTCCCGAGATGGGCCCGGCGATCAGGAACCCTGCCGTCAGCGGGATCATGTAGATCCCGGCCCACAGGGGTGTTCGGATGAAGTCGTAGCCGTGCAGCGGCAACCAGATGCCCTGGAGCCAGATGATCAGCATGAACATGAGCCCGCCCCGGCCGATGGCCGACACGAAACTGGCCAGGGTCCCGGCGGTGAAGGCCCGGATGCGAAAGAGCGGCAGCCGGAACATCGGTTCTTCGACCCTCGACTCGATGATGGCGAAGACGACGAGGAGGGCGACCCCGAGGGCCAGCTCGCCGATCACCCTTGGGTTCTGCCATCCCATGGTCTGCTTGCCGTAGGGCTCGATCCCGTAGGTGATGCCGATCATGACCAGGATCAGCCCGGCGGCGAATGTGAAGTTGCCGGCCCAGTCCATCTTGGCCCGCCTGTGCCGGGACAGCTCCCGCAGCTTGATGTAGCCCCAGATCGTCCCGAACAGGCCGATGGGCACCGAGACCAAGAAGATCAGCCGCCAGTTGATCGGGGCCAGGACCCCGCCCAGGATCAGGCCGATGAACGTCCCGCTGATGGCCGCCGCCTGGTTGATCCCGAGGGCCAGGCCCCGCTCGTGGACCGGAAATGCGTCGGTGAGGATGGCCGAGGAGTTGGCCAACAGCAACGCCGCCCCCACCCCCTGGAACACCCGGACCACGATCAGGAAAATGGCCGCCGACGATCCGGTCATCCAGGTGACCGAGAGCACCAGCGAGAAGAAGGTAAAGACGGCGAAGCCCAGGTTGTACATCCGGGATCGCCCGTACATGTCCCCCAGCCGACCGAGGCTGACCACCAAGACGCTGGTGACGACCAGGAAGCTCAGGATCATCCACAGCAGGTAGAAGCTGTTGCCGGGCAGGAGCGGGTTCAGCTTGATGCCCCGGAAGATGTCGGGGAGGGCGATCAGCATGATCGTCCCGTCGATGGTGGCCATGAGCACGCCCGTGGTCGTGATGCTCAGGGCCTGCCACTTGTAGCTGCCGCCCGGTGCTTCCGTTTCCACGGCCGTCGTGTCCCCGTCCCCCGGAAGCCGATCCTCCGGTGAGTCTTACGTTGACGTGAAGGTTACCATTTCTTGACGTTCACGTCACAGTGGGGTTCCGATGACCGCGTGGGAATCAGATAACGACGTTGACCAGCTTGGGTGGCCGGCTGATCACCCGCTTGGGCGCCCCGCCCCCCAGGGCCTCGATGATCTTGGGCGACTCGAGGGCCAGGCGCTCGCCCTCTTGTGCATCGATGTCCGGGCTCACCTCGATTCGGTCCCTCACTTTGCCGTTGACTTGGACGACCAAGGTGACCTGCTCCTCGACGGCCAACGCCGGATCGGACCGGGGCCAAGGCCTTAGGTGGATGTGGTCGCCGTGGCGCAACTCCCAGGCCTCTGCCGTCACGTGGGGGGTCATCGGGGCCAGCACCAACAACAAGGTGTCGACCGCCTCGGCGATGACCTCGGCGTGTCCTCCCCCCCGCACGTAAGGCTGGAGGACGTTCACGAAGCCCATGCACTCGGCCACCGCCGTGTTGTACGACCACCGCTCGTAGTCCTGGTTCAACTTGTCGATGAGCAGGTGCGTCTTGCGGCGGACGGCGGTGTCCTCAGGCGTGAGCTCCCCCTCCCGCAAAGGAGTGTCCCCGTCGGTTCCCGTGGCCAGGCGCCAGACCCGGTCCAAGAACCGGCCGCACCCGTCGATGACGCTGTCGGTCTGTTCGGTCCAGTCGACGTCGTCGGCCGGTGGCCCCACGAAGAGATGGAACAGCCGGAGCGCATCGGCCCCCACGGTGTCGATGTACTTCGACGGGGCCACCAGGTTGCCCCGGGACTTCGACATCTTGTGGCCGTCCATGCGGATCATGCCCTGGGTGAACAGGTTCGCAAACGGCTCCCGCAGACCCTCGGGGGCTATGCCCAGGTCGGCCAGCGCCTTGGTGTAGAAGCGGGCGTAGAGCAGGTGCAAGATGGCGTGCTCGACGCCGCCGATGTACTGGTCCACCGGCATCCAATGGCTGACCTTGTCTTGGTCGAATGGTCGGTCCTCGTTCCACGGATCGCAGAACCGCAAGAAGTACCAAGACGAGTCGACGAAGGTATCCATGGTGTCGGTCTCCCGCACCGCGGGGCCGCCGTCGATCGGGCACGTCGTGTTGAGGAACGCCTCGTTGGTGGCCAGCGGGGATTGACCGGTGGGCAAGAACTCGACGTCGTCGGGTGCGAGGACCGGGAGCTGTTCGAAGGGCACCGGGACGATGCCGTGGTCGGGGCAATAGACGACGGGGATGGGACAGCCCCAGAAGCGCTGGCGGGAGACCAGCCAGTCGCGGAGGCGGTAGTTGACCTTGCGGATGCCGATCCCCTCAGACTCGAGCCAGTCGATGGCCTTGGCCTTGGCTGTGGGGATGTCGAGCCCGTTCAGCCAGTCGCTGTTTATCTTCTCGCCCGCGCCGGTGTAGGCGCCGCCCGGTCCGCCGTCGGGGCCGCCGTGCTCCGCCCAGCCCTCGGGCGGTTGGACGGTGCGGACATAAGGCAGTCCGTAGGCCTGGGCGAAGTCCCAGTCCCGGGTGTCCTCGGCCGGGACGGCCATGATGGCCCCGGTGCCGTAGCCCATGAGGACGTAGTCGGCCACGTAGACGGGGACGGGTTGGTCGGTGAACGGGTTCCGTACGAACGAGCCGGTGAAAGCCCCCCGCTTGGCCAGACCGGCCGCTCCCCCACCCTCGGACGTGCGTTCGAACTCCGAGCTGGCCTCGGCCCGGCTCCGGAGCTCGTCGACCGCGCTGCGTTGCTCGTCAGTGGTGAGCTGGTCGACGAGTGGGTGCTCGGGGGCGACTACTGCGTAGGTCATGCCGAACGAGGTGTCGGGCCTCGTGGTGAACACGGTGAGGACGATCGGCTCGCCGGCATCGCCAGCATCGCCGGCATCGACGTCGTCTCGGCCCACGACGGGCAGGTCCATCTCGGCGCCCTCGGAGCGGCCGATCCAGTTCCGCTGCATGGTCTTGACCCGCTCGGGCCAGTCCAGGTCGTCGAGGTCGGCCAGCAGCTCGTCGGCGTAGTTGGTGATCCGGAAGAACCACTGCACCAGGTCCCGCTTGATGACCAAGTCGCCCGACCGATCGCAGGTCCCGTCGGGCAGGACCTGTTCGTTGGCCAGCACCGTCTGGCATCCCGGACACCAGTTGACCGGTGCGCTGGCCCGGTAGGCCAGGCCGGCCTCGAGCAGCTTGGTGAAGATGACCTGGTTCCACTTGATGTAGGACGGGTCGTGGCTCCGGATCTCCCGCCGCCAGTCGTAGACGGCGCCGAGCGAGGTGATCGAAGCCTTCAGCTCGGCGATCCGGGCGTCGGTGAAAATCCGGGGGTGGGTCCCCGTCTTGATGGCCGCGTTCTCGGCGGGCAGGCCGAAGGAGTCGAAGCCGAACGGGGAGAGCACGGCGTGGCCGAGCATGGTGCGATGACGGACCAACAGGTCGCCGAACGTGTAATTGCGCACATGGCCCATGTGGGCCGGTCCCGACGGGTACGGGTACATGGTGAGGACGTACCACGGGGGACGGGGATCGTCGGCGTCGACCTCATAGGTGCCCTCGTCGGCCCAGCGCCGCTGCCACTTCTTCTCGACTTCGACGACGTCATAGGCCCGTGCCATGGGTGAAGATCGTATCGGCGAGCGACAGGAGCCCCGGTTGGCCAGGAGAAAGGCTCGGGTTCGAGGGTTGACGGTGCGCCGGATCGATAGGGGCTGACGGTCGAGTCTCGCGGCCGTAGGGTCTGTCCCGCGAGCTCTGGGTTCAGTCAGCGCGCCTGAATTCGACCCGGCGCCGGAGCGGCCAGGACGTCAGCGACCTGCTGATAACGTGGCTCCCACCTTCGGGGGCGTAGCTCAGCTGGTAGAGCGCCTGACTGGCAGTCAGGAGGTTCGAGGGTTCGAGTCCCTTCGCCTCCAC
>JAUTXB010000048.1 GCA_030838245.1 Acidimicrobiaceae bacterium | reverse complement strand
GCTCGGGGTGCTCGGCGCCACCGACTGGGTCGACGGCCATGTAGCCCGTCGGTTCCATCAAGTCTCTACGTTGGGCAAAGTCCTCGACCCGGTGGCCGACCGCATCCTGGTCGGGACCTCGGTCATCTCGATCATCGTCTACGGTGCCGTCCCGGTCTGGTTCGGGGTGGCCACCATCGCCCGCGAGGTGGTCGTCTCCGTCGCCGTGTTGGCCCTGGCTTCGTTGGGAGCGAAGCGAATAGACGTGTTGTGGGTGGGAAAGGCGGGTACGTTCGCTCTCATGTTCTCGTACCCCGCCTTCTTGTTGAGCCACGGGACGGCCCAATGGCAGACGCCCTTCCACGTCTTTGCCTGGGTCACCGGAATCATCGGCCTGGTGCTGGCCTGGATCGCGGCAGGCTCCTACATCCCGGTGGCCCGACAGGCCCTGGCCGAGGGGCGACGGGGCCGCGACACCACCGGTCCGAGCAGCGCCGAGGCCACTCGATGAAGGCGGTCATCATGGCCGGGGGCGAGGGAACCCGCTTGCGCCCGCTCACCTCGAACCAGCCCAAGCCCATGCTGCCTATGGCCAACGTTCCCATGATGGAGCACGTGGTGAACCTGCTCCGGACCCACGGGTTCGAGGACATCGTGGTCACCGTGGCCTTCATGGCCAATGCCATCCGGACCTACTTCGGCGACGGGTCGGAGTTCGGCGTGCGGATGGTCTACGCCACCGAGGAGACCCCACTGGGTACGGCCGGTTCCGTCCGTAACGCACGAGACGAGCTTGACGAGCGCTTCCTGGTCATCTCCGGCGACGTCCTCACCGACATCGACCTGTCCGAGGTGGTGGCGTTCCACGAGAAGCGCGATGCGCTGGCCACCCTGGCCCTCAAGGCTGTCGACAACCCACTCGAGTTCGGCATCGTCATCACACGAGAGGACGGCTCCGTCGAGCGATTCCTGGAGAAGCCGACCTGGGGCCAGGTGTTCAGCGACACCATCAACACCGGGATCTTCGTGCTCGAGCCCGAGATCTTCGACTTCATCCCCGAAGGGCGCCCGGTCGACTTCTCGGGCGAGACCTTTCCGGCCGTACTCGAGGCCGAAAAGCCGCTCTACGGGTATGTGGCCGACGGGTACTGGGAGGACGTGGGCACGCTCGCCGCCTACCTCAAGTCCCATCAGGACATCTTGGACGAACGGGTCCAGGTGCAGATCGAGGGGTTCCCCCTTCGCCCCGGTGTGTGGTTGGGCAAGGGCACCGAGATCGACCCGTCGGTGTCCATCGCCGGCCCGGCGGTCATCGGCGACAACTGCTTCATCGGGCCCGGGACGCGACTGGGCGAGTACTGCACCCTGGGTTCGAACATCCGGTTGGGGGACAACTCGTCCCTGCAGCGATCGGTCGTGCACGACAATGCCTATCTGGGTTCAGGGGTGCGGATCGAGGGCAGCGTGCTGGGCCGGAGCACCGACCTGCGTCAAGGGGTGCGATGCGAGGAAGGCGTTGTGCTGGGCGACGAGTGCTTCGTCGGCGCGCACGCCGAGCTCCGCCCCGGTGTCAAGGTCTATCCGTTCAAGACGGTCGAAGCCGGGGCCATCGTCAACTCGTCGATCATCTGGGAGTCCCGAGGGGCCCGGACCCTCTTCGGCCGGGACGGCGTCCAAGGCCTGGCCAACGTGGATATCAGCCCCGAGCTGGCCGTACGGCTGTCGATGGCCTGGGCCAGCACGATCGAGAAGGGGGCGACGATCTCGGCCTCCCGCGACACCAGTCGGGCCGCCCGAGTGCTGAAGCGGGCAATCATGGTCGGCTGCAACACGGTGGGCGTGAACGTGGACGACCTGGAGGCGGCCACGGTGCCGGTGACCAGATTCCAGGTGCAGTCCTCGGGCAGCGTCGGGGGCATCACCGTGCGACTGGTCCCCGACGATCCCGAGTCGGTGGTCATTCGCTTCTTCGACAAGGACGGCATCGACCTCGACGAGGTGACACAGCGCAAGATCGAGCGCTTGTACCACCGCGAGGAATTCCGTCGGGTCCTGGCCCGGGAGATCGGTGACATCGGTTTCCCGCCCCGAGCCCTCGAGTACTACACGGCGGCGCTGATCGACTCGGTCGACCTCTCGAGCACCAAGTCGGCCGACCTCAAGCTGGTACTCGACTACTCGTTCGGCACGTCGAGCTTCATCATGCCCAACCTGTTGGCCAAGGTGGAGGCAGAGGTGCTGGTGGTCAACCCCTACGCCAACACCAAAGGTGTGATGTCGTTCGACCGGCAGGCCAGTGGCGCCCGGGTGGCCGACTTGGTCCGGGCGTCGGGCGCTCACCTCGGCGCGGTGATCGACCCCGGCGGCGAGCACGTCATGGTCGTCGACGACAAGGGGCACGCCCTCACCGACGACGAGGCCTTGCTGGTCTTGCTCCAGTTGGTCACCCAGACCTACCCGCACGCTCGCGTGGCCCTGCCCGTTGCCGTCAGCCGTGCGGCCGAGACCATCTGCGCCGAGGCCGGGGCCGAGATCATCTGGACGAAGCTGTCCGCCTCCAACCTCATGGAAGTGGCGGCCACCGAGCATGCGACCTTTGCAGCCAGCCAGACCGGCGGGTTCATCTTCCCCCACTTCCTGCCGGCCTACGACGCCGCCGCCACCCTCGTCAACCTGGTGGCCATGCTGACCAAGACCGATCAGCGACTGTCCACCATGGTGGCCGCCCTGCCCAGGGTCCACATCGCCCATCACTCCGTGCACACGCCTTGGGAGCAGAAGGGAATGCTCATGCGGACCCTGGTCGAGCGGTCGTCCGGCCGGGACCTGGTCCTGGTGGACGGGGTGAAGGTGCTCGAAGATGACGGGTG
>JAUTXB010000033.1 GCA_030838245.1 Acidimicrobiaceae bacterium | reverse complement strand
ACCCCAGAGCACCACCGCGCCGGGAAGGTCTGCGGCCAGCTCGTCGACGACGGCCCGCAGCTGCGCCAACAGCTCCCCCGAGAGCGCGTTCATCTTGGGCCGGTCGAGCCGGATCAGTGCCACGCCGTCGTCCCTCCGCTCGAGGGTGACGAACTGTCCGTCCTCCGATACTGGGTCAGCGCTTTGATCCGCGGTCACAACCGCACGGTAGCCGACGCGCCGGGGGAGCCCAGAGGCCCGCCTGGCCGGCCGCCGGCTACGACGGAGCCACTTCGGCCGGGACGATCTCTGCTCCCGCCTCGGCGAGCTCGGACTCGGCCCGGGCGCCGTTCGAAGGGCTGCTGGCGCCGGACAGGTCGGCCAGCACCCTCACCCGATAGCCGCGGGCCAGGCCATCTCGAACCGTAGCCGCCACGCACCCGTCCTCGGCGAAGCCACAGACGTCAATCCGTTCGATACCGCCCTGTTCGAGCAGGACGGGCAAGGGAGCCCCGTCACCGTCGACGGCACAGAATCCCGAGTAGTCATCCCCGAACTGGCCCTTGTAGAGCTGCCGGTCGACCAGATCGGTGAAACTGGCTCCTGCCCCGATGTCGAGCTCCGGATCCAGTGCCGCCCCGGGGGTGTCGGCTACGCAGTGGACGGGATGCTTGACGAAGTGGTCGCCCGGGTCGACGTGCCAGTCCTGGGTGGTGAGCACCATGTCGTAGTGGTGGCGGTGACCGGCCACGTAGGCCCCGATGCGACGGGCAATGGCGTCGTTGCCCACCAACGAGAACGGCCCATCATCGGTGAAGTCGTTCTGGGCGTCGACCACGATCAGGGCCACGGTCATGCCGGCACGGGCTCAGGCCACCGCGAAGAGACCGGCGCGCCAGGGCACGACGTCGGCGGCGATGTAGGCCATGGCCGCCAGCGCGGCGTGGTGGTACTCGGCCGGACCGCTGGTGCAGTCCGACGCCACGGTGACCTCGTAGTCGCGCTGCTCCGCCGATCGGACGGTGGACTCCACGCACACGTTGGTAGCCACCCCGCAGACCAGGAGTCGGCCGACCCCGAGGGTGCGCAACACCAGTTCGAGGTCGGTGTACAAGAAGGCGTCGTAGCGGTTCTTCTCCACCACCAGGTCCGATTCCAGTGGCTTCAGCTCGTCGGCGACGGCCGCATCCCAGCTCCCGGTGACCAAGGTGTCCTCTCCCTGGTGGAACAGGTCCCGGGCCCGGAGTCGGGACGGCACATCGAAGAAGTCGGGCCGTAACACGTGCTGGGTGTAGATCACCGGGAGCTCTGCCGCTCGGGCCTCGGCCACCAGCTGCACGGTCTCGGCCACCACCCGCTCAACCTCGAGCATGGGTTCGCCGTTTCGGGTCACCGACCCCTCCGGATGGAGGAATCCGTTCTGCATGTCGATCACCAACAGGGCGGCCAGCGTGGACGGGGCGGCCATGGCTAGCCCCACTCGGCAAAGGTCGGCGTGGGATCGAACAGGAGGCCGGGAGCCTCATACCTGGCCTCGGGAACGGCGTGGAGCAGTTCCACCATTCCCCGCAGCCTCGGATAGTCCTCGGTGAACGTCAGGATCTCCTCTTCGGTGGCGGGGATACCGGCGGCGGCCAGCAGCGTGCGCACCGTCGCCTCGTCAGTGGATGTCGATGTGTCGATGGTCATGTTCTCTTCCTTCTGTTTTGGACTTGTATGGTCTGGTCAGTGGTCAGGCGGCCACCGTGTCTGCCACCAGCGCGGGTACCCGGCGATGCCAGTCGGTGGCCTGCTGGTAGCCGTACCCGGCGCCGAGCAGGGTCGCCTCATCGAAGTGGCGGCCGGCCAGCTGGAGGGACAGGGGCAGTCCTTCGGCGGTGAAGCCCATGGGCATCACCAAGGCTGGATTTCCCACCGAGTCCCAATACGGCGTGTGCACGAACTTGAACACGTCTCCGACGTCGAAGACCCCGCCGGCCATGTCGTCGTAGTGGGTGGCCCCGGTGGATGCCGTGGGCGTGGCCACCATGTCCACCGTCTCGAACAGGTCACCGAGGGCCCGGAGGGCCACCCGGCGCACCCGCTGGGCCTGCACGAAGTCGGCTCCGGACAGCAGCGCACCCTGGACGACCATGCGCCTCGTGCCCAGGAAGAAGTCCTCCCAGCGGGTGCGCATGTCGGGCAGGTGGTAGGCCAGTGCCTCGCCGCCCATGGTCACCATGTCCGCCGCCAGCATCTCGTCGAAGTAGGGCAGCACCACCTCGACCACCGTCGCCCCGAGCCCCTCGAGCACGGCCACCGCGGCGTTGAAGCACGGGGCCACGGCCGGGTCGGCGCCCTCAGGGAAGTGATGGACCCGGTCGATACCGATCCGTTTTCCCTCGAGGGAGCCGGAGGCCAGGTCGGCACTGAAATCGGGCACCGGTCGGTCGGCACAGTCGGGGTCGCTGGCGTGATAGCCGGCCAGTACCTGAAGCATGGAGGCGCAGTCCTCCGCCGTCCTGGCCATCGGCCCGATGTGGTCGAGGCTGTATCCCAGTGGGGCACAACCCGACTTGGGCACTCGGCCGAACGTGGGCATCAGGCCGGTGATGCCGCAAAAGGCGGACGGGAGCCGGATGCTGCCTCCGGTGTCGGTGCCAAGACCGCCGAGGAACAGCCCGGCGGCAACGCCGGACCCGGTGCCCGAGCTCGATCCGCCCGGCCAGGTGCTGGTGTCCCATGGATTGCGGGGTAACGGGAAGGGCTTCGACGGGTCGGGTGCCCCGCAAGCGAACTCCATGGTGGTCACCTTTCCGGTGATCACCGCGCCGGCCGACCGGAGGCGGGCCACGACCGGTGCGTCCTTGCCCGCCCCCCACTCCCGATCGAGGACCAGGCTGTTGGCCGTGGTCGGTCCTTCGGCGGCGGCGATGATGTCCTTGATGCCGAGCGGGATGCCCTGGAGCGGGCCCCGGTCGATGCCGCGGTCGAGCTCCCGGTCGGCCAGGGACGCAGCGGCCATGGCCTGTTCGTCGAACCGGGCCAGGTACGTGCCAAGGGTGGCATCGTGGGCGTCGGCTCGAGCGAGCACGGCTGCAGTCAAGTCTGCACTTGTCAGGTCACCAGCCCGGATGGCGCTAGCGGCTTCTGTGATGGAAAGCGGTATGTCGGTCATGGCGTGTACTCCTCTGTCAATGCTCGGTTGATGGTCTTCGCTCGGTTGATGGTCTTCGCTCGGCTGATGGTCTTTGGTTTGCTGCCTGCCCGTCCGGTTGCAGCCCGGCTCCTGCTCAGCTCACCCAAACCGTCGTCAGGTTCACGAACCACGACTTGGGCTCGATGAAGCCGTGGACGGAAGAGGCCAGAGCCCGCGGGTTCTTGTCGTTGACCACCATGAGCCACGGGGCGGACTGGGTGATGATGTTGCCCGCTTGGGTGTAGAGCTTCGCCCTGGCCACAGGATCGGTCACCGACTGGGCCTGAGTCAGTAGCGCGTTCACCTGCGGGTCGTTGTAGTGGGCGATGTTGATGGGCGAGCCACCCAGGAACGAGTACTGCCAGAACGCCTCTTGCTGGAAGCTCAGCGAGATGTTGGTAGCGCTGGCGCCCCCGGGAACCTTTCCGGTCTCGAACTGGGTGATCATGGTGGCCCACTCCATGGGCTGCAGGGTGATGCGAATGCCCACGGCGGCTAGGTCGTGCTGGAGCTCCTCGTTCATGGGACCGGGGATCATGTTTCCCGACCCACTGGTCGGATACGAGACCGTGGCCGAGAAGCCGTTCGGGTACCCGGCCGCCGTCAGCAACGCTTTGGCCTTCTTCGGGTCATAGCTGTACTTGAAGTTGCTGGCGCTGTAGGCCGAGTTGGCTTGGGGGATCAGCTGGTAGGCCGGTGCCGCTGTTCCATGCAGCAGGGCGGTGGCCATGGCCTGGCGGTTGATGGCGTAGTTGGCCGCTTGGCGCACCTTCACGTTGTCCCACGGCTTCTGGGTGGTGTCGAAGATCCACGGCCAGATGTGGTCGTAGGTGTTCTGTTTGATCTGGAAGCCACTCGACTTGAGCGACGAGATGTCGTCAGGCGTCGGGTACTCGATCCAGTTGACCTCGCCCGAGCGCAGAGCGGCGATGCGGGCGGTGGGGTCGGGGATCGGCTTCAAAATGAGCTTCGCCAGCTTGGGCGCGCCCGCCCAGTACTGCTTGTTCGGGCCGAGGACCAGTTGCTGACCGGTGGTCTCGGAGACGAACTTGAACGGTCCAGTGCCCACCGGCTTGAGGTTGAACGCGGTATTCCCCTCCTTCTGTACGGCCGTCGGGCTGGCGAAATACAACGTGACCAGGTCGGACGGGAGGTGCGAGTCGGGGGTCTTGGTGGTGAACTGCACCGTCGAGTCATCGATCTTCGTGTAGCTCTGGATGCCCGAAGTCAAGGTCTGAGCCTGGGCGGCCACCGCGGCCGAGTAGAACGGGAAGCTCGGGTTGTAGTCCCGGTCCAAGTTGAAGATGACCGCGTCGGCGTTGAACGGCGTCCCGTCCTGGAAGGTGACGCCGGACCGGAGCTTGAACGTCCATACCGTCGCGTCGGCATTCGACGACCACGATGTGGCCAGATCGGGGATGACCCCGGGGACCTGTGTCGACTGCAACAGGTTGAACCGGGTGAGCCCGTCGTAGAGCGAGTTGCCCACGAAGCGATATCCCTCGTACCCCTGGAGGCCGGCCAGCTGCGTGTCGAGCGAGGGCAGGTTCCCCGCAGTCATGCCGACGATGAGCGTGCCACCCGTTCCTGAGGCAGCGGACGCGGGTACTGCGGCGACGATGCCCAGCATCGAAGCCAGCGACGCCACGACGACTGCCAGGGCAGTCGCTCGGGTGCGGGCACGACGCCCCCATCGAGCGTGACCTCGACGAGTGGACGAACGGGTGATGATGGGCAACGGTCTCTCCTTCTTGGTGTCTGTATGTGATGGATTGGTCTGTGGTGAGGGCTACGACTGTGTGATGAGCGGTGTGGCGACGGCTCTGGTCATCGGTAGGCCGAATGCGACGGTGGTTCGCCGGTGGTGTGCCGCCGGTCACCCCACGCCGGCGCTGGCCGTCGCCGTGACGCCGTCCCCGATGCGGATGCAGGAGGCCAGGTGCCCGTCGTCCCCGCCCACGGTCACCGGTTCCGGCCGGGCGGCGGCGCAGGCCTCGATCGCCACCGGGCACCGGGTTCGAAAGCCACAGCCACTCGGCGGGTTGGCCGGGCTGGGGAGGTCACCGGTGAGCACCAACCGCTCTCGGCCCGGCCCGGGCACCGACGAGAACAGGGCTTCGGTGTAGGGATGGGCCGGGCGTCGCCACAGCTCCGCCGCGCCGGACTCCTCGACGATCCGTCCCAGGTACATGACCACCACCCGGTCGGAGAGGTGCTCCACCACGCCCAGGTCGTGGGAGATGAACAGGTAGGCGATGCCGAGGTCGCGTTGCAGCTCCACCAAGAGGTTGAGCACTTGGGCCTGCACGCTCTTGTCCAGGGCCGAGACCGCCTCGTCGCACACGATGAGCTTCGGGTCGGTGGAGAGCGCCCGGGCGATGGCCACCCGCTGGAGCTGACCACCGGACAGCTCGTGCGGATAGCGGTGGGCATAGGCCGCCGGGACTCCGACCCGGTCGAGGAGGTGGGCAGTCCGGGGACCGATCTCCCGCTTGGCCCACTTGTGGGCGCGGAGGTTGAAGGCAATGGCCTCGGTGATGGTGAGCCGGGGGTTCAGGGAAGTCTGCGGGTTCTGGGGGACCAGCTGCAGCTTCGCCCGGATGTCCTGCAAGCGCTGCCCCGACATGTTGGCGAGGTTCTTACCGTCGAAGGCGACGTAGCCGGAGTCGGGCTCGAGCAGCCGCAGGATCAACTTCCCGGTGGTCGATTTCCCGCACCCCGACTCGCCGACGATGCCCACCGTCTCACCGGGGCCCACGGTGAGGCTGACGTCGTCGACGGCCAGCACGCCGTTGTCGAACCGCTTGCTCAGATGCTCGGCCAGGAGGATGGGTGTGGTCGTCACGAGACCTCCGCTGTGGTCGGTGGGTTGCCCATCTCAACGGGCACCCGCCCGTTGACCACGGGGCACGCGGCCCAGTGGGCTGCGGCCACGGGAACCAGCTCGGGTCGGTCGGCCCGGCACTGGTCGATGGCCAGGGCGCAGCGGGGAGCAAACGAGCACCCCTCGTCGACAGCCTCGCCGGCGGCCGGGGGCTGACCGGGGATGGCCTGCAGCTGACCGCGGGGGGTCTCGGGTGTGGGCACCGCTCGGAGGAGTCCGGCCGTATAGGGATGGGCCGGCTCCTCGAGCACGGTGGCGCCGGGGCCCTCTTCCACCAAGCGGCCCGCGTACATGACGGCGACGCGATCAGCCATCTGCCGGGCCACAGCTACGTCGTGAGTGACAAGCAACAGGCCCATGCCCAGGTCGGCTTGGAGGCTGGCGAACAGGTCGAGCACCTGGGCCTGGATGGTCACGTCGAGCGCAGTCGTCGGTTCGTCGGCAACCAGCACCTTGGGCTCACAGGCGATGGCGATGGCGATGAGCGCCCGCTGGCGCATCCCGCCGGAAAGCTCATGTGGGTACGAACGCACGGCCCGGGCCGGGTCGGGGATGCCGACCTGGGCCAGCAGGTCGGCGGCCCGAAGGCGCGCCGCCTTGCGGCCGTGTTCCATACCGTGACGGCGCAGCACCTCGGCGATCTGGGAGCCGATCCGGCGGAGCGGATCGAGTGAGCCGCTGGCGTCCTGGGGTACGAGGGCGATGGCCCGGCCTCGCAACGACTGCATGGCCCGCTCGTCCAGGTCGAACAAATCGACCCCCCCGAGCGTGGCCCGACCGGAGATGTCCACCGCGTTGCTGTACAAGCGGAGCACCGCCCGGGCGCTGACCGACTTGCCGCTGCCCGACTCGCCCAGCAGGACAAGCGTCTTGCCCGCCTCGACGGTGAAGCTGATGCCCCGGACGGCCTCCACCGCCTTGCGCTTCGAACGGAATGCGACAGCCAGGTCCTCGACTCGCAGCGTGCCCTCGGTCGGTGCCGGCGCCGGGCGGGAGCCTCGGAACCGGGAGGGCTGGGGCAGGGTCAGCGGGGAGCTGGCGATGTCCGGTGGCGTGTGGATACTGGTGGCAGTGGTCAAGAGACGGTCTCCGAGTGAGTGTCGAGGAGGTCACGGAGACCGTCCCCGAGAACGTTGAAGGCGATGGACGTGACGAAGATCATGACGGCGGGGATGAGGGCCAGGACCGGCTGGTTATAGAGGTCCTGATCGAGCTCGTTGAGCATCGACCCCCACTCAGGGTGGGGCGGTGCGATCCCGAGGCCGAGGAACGACAGTCCCCCGGCGAAGACGATGGCCAGTCCGATCAAGGCGGTGCAGTAGACGAGCAGGACGGGGGCGATGATGGGCAGGACCTGTCGCCGGGCGATCCTCGGCCACGACGCCCCGCTGGCCCGTGCCGCCTCCATGAAGTCGGTCGAGCGCATGCGAGCCACTTCGGTCTCGGCCACCCGGGCGATAGGAGCGATCAACACGATGGACAGCGCCACGATGGCATTGACCACGCCGGCCCCGAGTGCGGCAGCCAGGGCGATGGCCAACAGGACGGCCGGGAAGGAATAGAGGACGTCGAGGGTCCGCATGATCAGGGTGTGGACCTTGCGGCCCGACAGGCTGGCCACCATGCCCAGCACCGTCCCGATGACACCGGCCACCACCACCGGGACGATCCCCTCGAGGAGGGTGGGCCGGGCCCCCCAGATGAGCCGGCTGAGGATGTCACGGCCCTGGCCGTCGGTGCCCAAGAGGTGGCCGGGGCTCCCCACCGCCAGCAGGCGTTGGCTGATCGAGCCGGTGGTCGGCCCGTAGGGAGCGACCAGGGGGGCGAAGACGGCGGCCAGGATCACGACGGCCAGGAAGGCCCCAGGGATTACCACGGTGAGGGGCACGTGACGCCGCGCCCGATGGGTGCCGGCCAGGACGGCGGCCGCGCCCCCACGACCGGGGGCCGGGTGGCTGGTCGGGATCTCGATGGCGCTCATTGCCGCACCCGGGGGTCGATGAGGGCATGGCCCGTGTCGATGATCACGTTGAGGAGCACGAAGGCCACGGCCAGCACGAGCGAGCAGGCCTCGATGACCGGGTAGTCCCTCGAGGAGATGGCCTGGAAGATGAGCTGGCCCA
>JAUTXB010000020.1 GCA_030838245.1 Acidimicrobiaceae bacterium | reverse complement strand
AGCTGCAAAAGATCCTCCACGGCAACGCAGCCAAGCTCTACGACTTCGACCTCGAGGCCCTCGCCCCCCTCGGGACCAAGTTCGGACCGACCCTGGACGAGCTGGCCCAGCCCCTCGAGGGCCTGCCCGACAACGCCAACGAGGCCCTGCGCCGGGCAGTGAAGAACACGGTCGACACGTCGATCAACTTCTGAGCCGAGGGCTCCTATCGCTTCATGGACGGAGCGAACAGGCACCGGTTCGCCTCGCAGCGCCCCGTCCGGGCTGCACGCCACGTCCACTTCTTGACCTACGGAAGGAATTACGAGATGACCGACCCGTCCTACGCCACGATCACCGAGGACAGTGGGGTCGTCACCGTGACGTTCGACCGGCAGAACAAGCACAACGCCATCAACGACCAGATGTCGGCGACATTGTGGGAAGCGACAACGGCGCTGGCCGACCGCGACGATCTGCGCTGCATGGTGATAACGGGCAAGGGTCCTTACTTCACTGCTGGATTGGACTTGAAGAGCCCGTACGGGACCCGTCCTGGAAACCCCGAGACGGGACAGGTCCATCCCGGCTGGAACTTTCGACGCAACTACCGGAGTCACCATCTTCTCTACGACGAGTTCGAATCCGTCGAAAAGCCGATCATCGTTGCCGCCCAGGGCCACTGCCTCGGAGCCGGTCTCGAGATGGCCGTATCCTGCGACTTCCGCTTCTGTACCCCAGAGGCTGAGTTCGGTCTTCCCGAGGTGCACCTGGGGGCCATTGCCGGGAGCGGCGGAATGAGCCGGTTGACCCGGCTGGTCGGACCAGCATGGGGGAAATGGATGGCCATGGCCGGAAAGCGGGTCGGCGGAGAGCAGGCCCAGCAGATCGGCCTGGTCAACAGCGTGTTCCCGGCGGAAACGTTCCTGCAGCACGTCCACGCCTTCTGCCAAGACCTCATCGCCGTTCCGGCCGAGGTGCTCGGTGTCACCAAGCTCGCCGTCGACATGTATGCCGACGTTCAAGACCGCACGGTACAGCGCCACATCGACAGATTGCTGGTGACCGGCACCATGGATTCACCCGAATTCATAGCTCGAACCGCACGCTTCAAGTCGGACGACTCGGCGCCGACGGACTAGGCGCGGCCCGATCGAGGCCTTCCGCCCAAGGTGTCTGATCAGAGGTTGTACAACCGGGAGGCATTGCCAGCGCAAATGAGCTCCCGCTCGGGCTCGGGCACGTCGGCAAACTGGCGTTCCACCACCGCCTGCGAGTTCGGCCATGTGGTCGCGGGGTGCGGAAAGTCAGTCGACCAGAGGATGTTCTCGACACCAAGTTCCTGGCGCTGCCGCAGCCCGAACTCGTCGTCCATGAACGTCACTGCCATATTGCGGCGGAAGTACTCGCTCGGCTTCAGTTTCATGCCCGGGAAGTCGTAGGGTCCGGCAGCCTTTCGATCGAGCGATGCGATGAACCCGGCAACCCAGTACAAGCTGGGCTCGACGAAGACGATCTTTAGTTTGGGAAAGCGCTCGAGCGTTCCCGTGAGGATCCACCACGCAATGACTTGGGCCAGGGTGAGCGCGGGCAGGGAGGTGAAGATGCCACATTGCGGCGTCGGATCCCGCTGGAACACATCGTAAAGATGGGGCGCAGTGCCGAGGTGATGTGAGATGGCGATACCGGTCTCTGAGAGGGCTGCCCACAAAGGGTCATAAGCGGGATCGTGATAGTCAGCGAGGCCCAGCTCAGACGGAAAGTTGGGCAGGTGGACCGAACGAGCCCCCAGGGCGGCGAGGCGAAGCACTTCTTCCACGGCATAGTCGATGTCGATGATCGGCACTTGGTACGACACGGCCAAGCGCTTCGGGTCGACCGATGCGAATTCGCTCAGGTGGTCGGTGAAGGCACGGCTGATCGGCTTCCAGTCCCCTTTCACCAAGCCGAAGTGCCGGAAGGCAGAGACTTCCGAGTACAGGACCTCTGCCTGTACCCCGTCGCGGTCCATGGCCGCCAGCCGCGCGACGGGATCGGAGTAACCAGGATCGCGAAACGCGTCCAAGTCCCAATCGGACATGTCCAGTTCCTTGCCGCCCTTGAGCTTCTTCTCGTCGGCGGCCTGCATGCTGATGGCATCGTCGAAGGCTTCGTGCAGTGACGTAGGAACCCGCTCGCGTATGACATCGAGTGAGACCCGCACGTGAGAGTCGGCTGAGATCAATCGGCGCACCATGGCGATCCAATCCCCCTTCGTAGCTATCCGTGCACCATAGTAGTTGATATGGAAGTTGGCCAACGGCGGCTCGACCGAAGAGCCGCCTTCCAGGATGAACTGATGCAAGCTCAACCGAGCGTGGAAGTGGGGATGGCATGACGGGCCCGAAAACGCCAGAGACACCGGCGGACGGATCGGTACCCTCGTCGACCGCCGACCCCCGCGGCAAGGGACGCCAATCGCGGTCTACCGGAGAGATCACTCGAGCCCGCGTCCTGCGGTCGGCGATCAACTGCATCCTGGAGGAGGGCTACTACCAGACCAGCTCTAACGACATCGCCCGTCGTGCCGGTGTCACGTGGGGAGCATTGCAATATCAGTTCGGGCGCAGGGAGACATTGCTCCTCGAGGTGTTGCGGGCCTCGTGGCAGGAGCTACACGAGCACATTCGATCAGCTCGCATCACCGGTGCAACTCTGGAGGAGCGGCTCGAGTCGCTCCTCGAGCTCCTGGCTACCCACTATGCACATCCCGATCACCTGGCTGAGCTCCAGATCCTGCTCGATCTCAGCCACGACCCCAGCACGACCGATACGGCCAAGGAGGCCATTGCCCTCCACGGTGCCGAGCTGAACAGGCTGTGGCAGCCGTTCTTCGAACAAGTGCTCGGCGGTGTGGCCACCGATCAGGAGACCACTCGATATGTCTTCCTGACCGCCCGCGGCTATCTGACCGGGAACCTCATCGCGTCCAGCATTTCCCCAACGGCGGACGATGCCCTCCAGCGTCACATGCTCATAAACGGCATGGCATCCGCAGTTCGCCAGCGACAGAAGGTGATGCGGCGATCCTAAGGCCGATCGGGTCGAATTCCGCCGGCCCAATTGGCCAGTCGATCCCAGAGGACGGTGCGCAATGATGCCTGATTGTGGCAGTGGGCCGAACCGGGAAGAACGAAGAGGGTGATGTCCTGACTGGATGTGTATGCCGCCGCGCTGCCCATGAAGTCACGAATGAGATCATTCTCGCCGAAGCCGAGGAACACCGGCACGACGATCTCAGCCTTTTCTCCGTCTGTCGCGTGGGGAAGCATCGAGGTCAGGCCGCAAGAGAACGGATGCTTGGTCTGTTGGGCTGCGTACGCGGCTCGGACCGCTTTGGGCACGTCGCGTGCCAGGAACGAACCCGGGGCGGGCTGCGAGGTTCCATCGAGCGGCACGCCGGCGAAACGGGCCCGGGCCAGTTCCACGACGTCTTCCTCCCGGATCGGCGGATGGTCGGCCAGGTTGCGTTCGGCCTCGGTCAGGAACTCAGGAAGTCCGATGCCACCATGACCCAGGACAGCTACGGCGTCGAAGGTGCCATGTCGGGCTTGTTGCACGGTGAGGAGCATGCCGCCCATCGAATGACCGACACCGACCGCCGACATCCCAGCCAGCGCGCCGAGCTCGGGCAGCAGGGTTCCTGCGGCGAGCCCGTCGAGGACGAACCGGTAGGCACGATCATTGACGACACCGGCCATACCGGGGGTGACCAGAACGATCTCTTCCACCTCGGTGGAGGCCCCAACGCCGAGATGGTCGAAGGAGACCACGACGTTGCCGCGTGAGGCGAGGTACTCGGCCATGCTGTAGTCAGCATGGCCAGGGACCTCGAGGTCGAAATACTCCGTCGAGCAGCGACCGCCGGGCAGGCAGCAGAGAACGACCGGGGGTGTGGATCGGTCCAGCCGGAGCGGAGCGCGCACCCACCCCCTCACCATCACGGGGCCTGGGAAGGGCACGAGGTCGGACACGTCTACCTCGATGTCACACCCGAATGTCGCGGATCCTCTCGTGCCAATCGTCGACACCACCGTCACAAAAGCACCTGCCCTTCGTCATGCTGCTCGGTCAGTCGACCCACAGATCCTCGAATACGGCTCCACCGGCAAGCAACTTCTCGATCTCGTCGTCGTCGAAGTCGTACTGACGCATGATCTCGCGGGTGTGCTGACCGACAACGGGAGGTGGCCCCCAGATCCGTCCGGGCGTGTCCGAAAAGGAGATCGTGGTGCCGAAGTGCTCGAACCGCCCCAGTTTCGGTTGGTGCTGTTCCACCAGGAGGCCGCGCTCTCGCATCTCGGGGTCGTCGAACACATGGCGGGAGTAGTCGGGATCGGCGATCTCGCACGGCACCCCGTGTCCGTCGAGGGCGGTGAACACATCGGCTGACGCTTGGCGTCGGAACAGCGGCTCGAGGACCTCGTCGAGCTCATGTCGGTGGGCCGCTCGGGCGGATGCATCGCCGAAGCGGGGGTCGTCTCCGACAGTGGGTTCGCCCAGGGCGTCGAGGAGGGCGAGCCATTGCCCATCCTTGGTGGCGGCGATGCAGACCCAGCCGTCAGCCGTCTCGTACAGCCGGTAGAGGGGATGCACGCCGAGCTGCATGCCGTCGAGCTGCGGGCGTGGCACCGAGGTGCCGTCAGCCTTCACCGACGCCA
>JAUTXB010000011.1 GCA_030838245.1 Acidimicrobiaceae bacterium | reverse complement strand
GTGGTCGGTGCGGTCGTCGGTGGGCTTGGCGCGGTCGTCGGTGTGGTCGGCGCAGTGGCGACCGCAGCCCCACTTGTCGTTGTCGGCGTGACAGCGCCAGCAGCCACACTCGTCGCCATCATCGCCGCGACCAAGGCGATGGCCGTGATGCCGAAGAGACGTATCCGTCGCCGCACAGTCGGCCGAACGACCGGCCCGCGAACCGGCTTACGCCCTCCTTGGAGTCTCGACATCGTCCCCGCCTCTCTGACATCGAACAAGAAAGCCGCTGGTCACCCCCCGCTGGACTTTACTAGGGCACCTTCAGTAGTGAATATACTCTACTTATCGAGAAAATCAATAAATCCAATACGGCTGATGCCCACTCGCACGTCGACGAGCTATCGGCGCCGTCGCGCATGGCGCGAAAGAAGGCCCACACTCGGGCTGAGATCATCCGCTGTGCAAGCGAATTGTTCTTAGCGCGGGGCTACGAGGCGACGAGCGTGCAGGACATCACCGACATGGCGGACATCTCGCCCGGCACCTTCTACTTACACTTCTCATCCAAGGCCGACCTAGCGCTGACCCACTTCCACGGGTGGGTGGACGATCTCCTTTCGATTGCTCGCGGGCGCCCGGTGGGTGAAACCCCCGATCAGATGCTGATCGCCACTCTCGAAGAACTGGCGTCGCGTGGTTACGTTTCGAGCCAGCTCCCACGGGACAACCAGGGCAATCCGATACTGCCCATCGCCATGGCGGTCCTGTTCGCCGAGCAGTCTCCCGAAGTCGCCGGTCGGATCTACCAAGCCCTTGTCGGCACCCAGCGGGCACTGGCAGCGCTGTTCGCCGAGCGGCTCAGCCTGCCTCCGGGCTCCTTCGAACCGTGGATGATCGCCTCGGGTTTTGTGGCCAGCTGGTTTGCCGCCGTCCACGGTTTCGCCGCGCTGCTAGAAGAGGGAGGCAATCCTCCGCCACCCGATGCCCTGGCCGTCCGGACCGTCGACGTCATAACTTCGGGGCTGGGACGACTCTGGTCGGTGCCTGACTGAAGGTCGTGCACCGAGTACAGAGAACGGTTCCGTACCCGACGCGGCGTCGTCGGGCGCCACGGGCCGACTCTCACTGGACGTAGAGGGCGTCGTAGGCCTCGGTGGCGGCCTCAAGCTGCCGGTCTCGTTGGGCCACCGACCAAACACGGCTACTTCGGTCGATCGCGACGGTGGTCCACCCATGCCCGTCCTCGTCGCTGATGTGCACAAGAAGCGTGTGGTTGTCGTGCTCGACGCGCACACGATGGGCGGAGTTCGACTCTTCGCACAGAGCACGGGACCTTCGACTAGGAGGGACCACCGCGGCGACGAACGACGTCCATGCCCCACGGTTCCCATTCGGTCTCGCAGTTGGACCGCTGGAAGCATCTGCCATCCAGCCATGTTGACTGATGTTGGAGCGCTGTGGCTTGCTCCTCTTTGTTCCCCCAACCTTGCGCCCGTCCTCAGTGATTGGGCGCGATGAACTCGGGTTGGTCGAGCAATCGAAGCCAGGTGCCGTCGGGTTGCCTGCGCACCACCTGAGCCCGGGCGCCGGCTCCATCCTTAGGCGGGGTGGAGGTGAGGGCGATGTCACCGCTGATCAGGGTGGGTAGTGGTGGCTCTGGCTCGAATCGCGGGGCCTTGGCCACCACCTTCTCCCACAGGGCGCGAATGGCGTCGCGGCCCACTGTGTGACTACCGGGCGGGTAGGCCATGACAGCTTCTTCCTCATAAAGCGCGGCGATGCCGGCCGCGTCACCAGCGTTGGCCCGTTCGACGAACAGGCGGGTCAGATCTTCGGGCTTGTGGGCTCTCTCGTTGTCGGGCACGGCAGACCTTTCAATGTGGGTGAGTGCGACGCTGTCCATCCTGCACAACCCATAGGTAGAAGTCCAACAAATAGTTCAGATCAAAGCTAGAATCTCTGGATATGGAACTACGCCAGCTGGAGTACTTCGTGGCCGTGGCCGAGGAAGCCAACTTCACCCGGGCCGCCGAGCGCGTACACATAAGCCAGTCGGGGGTCAGCGCCCAGGTCCGGCAACTGGAGATCGATCTCGGAGCCGCGCTCATCGACCGGTCGGGCCGTTCCGCCACGCTGACACCCGCAGGAGCGGCGGCGCTCGAGCACGCCCGGAGTGTCCTTGCATCGGCGGATGCAGTTCGCCACGCCGTGGACGACATCACCGGTCTGATCCGGGGACGACTGGTGGTCGGCATGGTCTACGGGTGCACCATCGCCGGGCTGTTCGACGCCCTCGCCGCGTTCCACCTCGCCCATGCCGGCGTCGAGGTCACCCTGATCGAGGACAGCTCCGACCCCCTCACCGATCGCGTGCGTCACGGCACCGCGGACCTCGCTCTCATCGGAACGGCCGGGGCGCCACCCTCGGATCTGGACGCCTGGCCCATCGCCACCGAGCGACTGGTCGTGGCCGTCCCCATCGGCCACCCGCTGGCCCGACGGAAGCGGACAACGCTGGCCGAGATGAGCACGTACCCCGTCGTCTGCATGCCCGAAGGGACGGCACCACGGACCATGTTCGACAAAGCCTGCGCGGCGCGGGACATACGGCCGGACATCGTCCTGCAGGCCAGCGCGCCGGACGCCGTCGCCGATCTCGCCAGTCGTGGACTCGGGATTGCCGTCCTCACCGAGTCCATGGCCGCCCGCCACGTCAGCCGATTGAGGGCCCTCGTGATCGAAGACGTCCACGACCCGGCCGGACTCGCCCTGATCTGGACGACGACGCCGAGCCCTGCGCTCCGGGCATTCCTTCTCCACTGCTACGAGGCCTTCAGCCAATCTCCGTAGCGACAAAGCTTCAGCCAGTAGTCGGCTGCGGTGGTAGGGCCGACGGGACGACACCCGTCACATCAAGACCTGCTCGCCGACGCCGAGCGGGCGAGTTGGCGGAGTGTGAGCGTCGGCGCCAGCGACCGACCGACCGACGTGGGCGAACCCGGCACCGAAGGGAATCGAGAGCCGTTCCCGATGGGTCCCGAGCGCGCCCAAGACGAATCCGGCAGACTGGGCCCTACGACGAGGTAGTGCGGACCCGATGCCTCAGCGAGAAGAGGAGCCGCAGTGAGCGACACGGACGGACCAGAGCGCACCAAACAACCGGAGGAGGTCCCCGTCGAGGGCGGGGGCATTTTCCAATCGAGAGCCGACGGGCAGCTTCACTTCACGCCCGAGTCAGTGGGAAGCACCGATCCCATCTCTGCGCCGGTCGATGCCACGCCGCTGGAGGAGGACGAGCCGGAAGGAGTCATTCCCCCGAGCCCGCTGTGGGCCATGAAGGACAAGCGCCACGAGCAATGGGTCATGTTCGGCCACGCCGACCGGGTTCGGAGCCGCTTCGGCACCGGAGACGAGGCTCTATACGTCATCGATGACGGCAAACACCATTGCATGATCGGTCGCCGGGTGGGGGCCACGCTCGACGGTTGCGTGTACAGCCTGGTCGCCCGTATCGACCGCGACACCTTCGTGTCGCTGGAGGCCGCGGCCATCACCGGCCGAGACGCGTTTGCCCGAAGCCGCGAACCGGCCCTGGTCGCCACCGCGGAGGGAGACGGCGTGTCGAACTTGTTCGACATCGACAACTACCACCACCCCGACGACATCCCGGACAGCTACCTGCCACCCCACGCATTCATCGAGTTTGCCCGGGACCTGCCAGCCGCCGAGCACTGACCGGCGGCTGCCCGTCTGGTACGACGATTATCGCCACGGCTAATCCCGCCGGGGCCCAACTCCGCCCCGCGGCACAGAGGCCCCGTCAACGGACCATCGGCCGACGAGCCGGGCGCGGCGGTCGCCTCAAGCGGTAGGTGCGCTCCGAAGGCTGTACGCGCCAGCGCCCGTTTCGAGATGGGCGACACCGTCGGCGACCCGGACCAATCGGATCCCCGTCGCCCGATCGACCGGCCCGCCACTTTCGGTGATGACGCCAACCTGGTTGGCCGGGACCGACAGGGTGGCAGTGCTGTTGGGCGGCACCAGAAGATCCAGGGAGAAGTGCGGATCCGACGCCGTGGGGCGGCTCCAGGCGAGGGCGATCGTGCCGCGCGGCGTGGGCACGGAACCACTGGCCCGAGACAGGCCCTCGGATGGCGGGGTGACATCGAAGGATGCGAAGCCGGGGGCGGTGGGGCGAACGCCCAGGAGTGACCGCTGGATCTGGACGGCCACGTTCGAGCCCCAACCGTGGGACATGCTGTCCCCGATCAGATCCGAGGGGTTCCACACCTCCCAGGTGAACGTGGCCCCTCGGGCCAAGATGTTGGCCCAACCGTCGGTCGAGGCGTCGGTCAAGCGGGTGACGAGGTCAGCATGCAGACCGGCGAGGGCCATCGTGCCCAGCACTTCGGCGGCCAACTGGGGAGGGGCTTGCATGCCGAGGCTGCTGACATATCGGGCCACGACGCCCAGGTTCCTGGCCGGCACCACGTCATAGAAAGCCGCACAGGCATTGGCGGTCTGCGATGCCGTCGGCGTGGGGGTGCCGTCGCTCTTCAGACCGTCGACGTAGGTGCCGTCGGCGCGGGACAGCCGGCGGTTCACCGCGGCGGTCAGGGCTGCTTGCCGGCGGCGCTGGGTGACGACCTCACTGACCGGCCGTTGCAGGGCCTCGGCCACGTCGGCGGTCCGGCGAAAGACATTCACCCCGAGGACGTTCAGGCGGGTGACGACCGGATAGTCGTAGTAGACGTTGGTTGCCGGCAGCGACCTGACAAGGCCCGTCCGGGGCGAGACGGCCCGCTCGACGTAGTCGGCGATCCGGCGGAGTACCCCGTACACGCTGGCCAAGAGGGCCCGGTCCCCGGTGTGCATCCAGTACTGCCACACCCATTCGGCATAGATCTCGGTGGACTCGTTGATGTCGAGGGCGCCGAGCCCGGTCGGATAGATCTTGTTGACGGCCCCGTTGGGCCAGTAGCGAGACTGGGACTGGCCGAACTCGACCAGCGATTTCCGGGAGAGGTTCTGCTCGCCGAGCGTCGCCATAGCCGTGCACGACTCGTTGAAACCGTCGAACAGCCACGGGCCCTTCTCCCGCGTCGGCGTGTCCAGAAACTGCTCTTGCGCGGTGAACATCGCCGAATGCAGTCCCAGCTCGAACTCGGCGTCGATGATCGGCTCATCCGACGAGAAGTTGGCTGCCGGCTGCCGGGGAAGCGCCGTGTGGCGGGCCCGGGCCATCACGTCCTCGGGGGCGAGCTCCTCTCCCGGGTCGTCGATCTGGAAGTAGCGGAACCCGAGATAGTCGAAGGGGTGGAACTGTTCCGCTCCCCCACGCTGGACGTAGCTGTAGCTCATGTCGGTGTGCTGCGTGCCGTGCTCAGTCGAGACCTGGCCGGGCACCCCGGTGAACGGTTGTCCGGCCACCGGTTCGTCGAGCAGATAGCCAGCCCGCATGGTCACGACGCGACCGGGCACTCCCTGGTGGAACGCCACCGTGGGTACGGCGGCGTAAACCTTTCCGAAGTCGGCCACCACCGCGCCGGAGGAAAGCGTGGTGAGCGAGACCGGACGGACCGGCTCCTCCACGATGCGGGTGCGCACCGAAACGAGATGGGTCCACGGCTTGGTGTGCGCCCGTCCGAGCACGACCGCCGGCGACCAGAGCCGGTCGTCGAAGCCGGGCATGTCCCAGCCGACCGGTTGATCGGGTCCGTCGATGTTCTCGGTGAAGTCGACCAGGTCCCCCTCGAGGTCCCGCTGCCTACCAGGCAGCCATGCACCCTTGCGCACGCGCCACGACCCGTCGGTGGTGATCAGTTGAACATGCCCGTCGGAGTAGTGGACGACGATCTGCACGATCACCCCGGGACGACCGGCCGGGTGCCCCTTGGTCGGTCCCTGCCAATTCGAGACGATTCCCACTGCATTGGCGGCTTGTGGACGGAGGAGCCCAGTGACGTCCAGCGTCTCGTAGTACATCGAGTCCGGGTAGCTGTACGCCTGGCCCTTTCCGGCTCGGGTCCCGTTCACGTAGAGCTCATACTGTTGGTCGCCCGAGACGTAGGCCCGGGCCCGCACAATGGAGGCTCGACGCAAGGTGGCCTCGGTGCGGGCATAGGTGTACTGGTCCGGCTCGGCCAATGCAGTCTTCGCCCGACCGATCCACGAGGCGCGCCAGTCGCGGTCACCGAGACCGGTCTCGAACACCGACGGAGGAGAGCTCGGTCCGGAGTTTCCCGAGTGGTCCCAGGTCCGTACCGTCCATCGGTAGGCGGAGTCCGAAGCCAGCCGCGGGCCCCCGTAGACCACAAAGGCCTGCTCGCCCGAGCTCACCTGGCCACTGTCCCATGCCATCGGCGCCGGGCCGGGCCCGACGACCGGTCCGGATACCTGGATGCGATAGGCGCTCTGGCTCGCCCCGCGCCTGGCGTCTCGCACCTGCCAGGCGAAGTAGACGTCGCCCGGGCTGAGGCCGATCGGCACGGCCAGACCGTCGACAGCCAGCTCGTTCGGTGCGCCCGGTGCACTCGGCACCCTTGATTTGCCTGTCACTCCGGGCGGCGGCTCGGCCGCATCCGTAGCCGCCGGCACGACGGAGGCCAGTGCCAAGCCGGCCACCCCCATCACGCCGCCCCCCAGCAGCTGGCGCCGGGTCAGCGTCCAGGTGGGCAGCGGCTGGCCCTCGGCCGGCTCGCCCATGGTGACGACATTAATTGGTGTCAACGGTAAGGGGCTCGTGCGACCGAGTACCCGCCACTACGAAGCAATCGGAGGGCGTCGGTGGTTCGACACTCGGCTAATCGGCTACCCCTTGTCGGCTTCGGCCTGGTCGGCTTCGGCCTCGGTCGTCCGCCACGGGGTCATATCCAGTCGCGGGTAGCGAGCGGCGACGCCGTTCAGGGTCTCCTCTGTCCAGTAGGGATGGCCGGGCTCGGGAAAGCCCAGCACCGTGAGCTGGCGAAGGGTGGCATGTG
>JAUTXB010000305.1 GCA_030838245.1 Acidimicrobiaceae bacterium | reverse complement strand
TGAGCATGAGGGACGAACTATGAGCGCGGTGGGCGTCGCCACCCGACGTACATTCCAGTCGCTCCGGGTCCGGAACTACCGGCTTTACTTCACGGCCCAGCTCATCTCCAATTCGGGGACGTGGATGGACCGGGTGGCCCAGGCCTGGCTGGTCCTTCACCTGACCGGTAGCGGTTTCGACCTCGGCATCGTCACCGGCCTGCAGTTCCTACCCGTCCTGCTGTTCGGTCCGTGGGGCGGCCTGATCGCTGACCGGATGGACAAGCGGCGGCTGTTGTACGCCACCCAGACGGGAGGTGGCCTCATCGCCCTGGCCCTCGGCATCCTGGTCGAGACCCACGCCATCCGGTTGTGGCAGGTCTTCCTCCTCGCCTTCTGTCTCGGGGTGATGAACCTCTTCGACAACCCGGCTCGACAGACGTTCGTGTTCGAAATGGTCGGGAAGGAAGATCTTCCCAATGCCGTCAGCCTGAACTCGGTGGTGATGAACGCCTCACGCGTGGTGGGCCCGGCTTTGGGCGGGGTACTGATCACCCTGGTCGGATTGGGCGTGTGCTTCTTGGCCAATGCCGCCTCCTTCGGGGCGGTGCTGGTGGGACTGGCACTCATGCGTTCGAGCGAGCTTCACAAGATCGATCCGGTGGTGCGGGCCAGGGGACAGCTCCGCGACGGGTTCCGCTATGTGTGGCGGACCCCATCGCTGCGCAACACGCTGATCGCCATGGCCGTGATCGGGATCTTCGCCTACAACTTCCAGGTCACGCTGGCCCTCCTCGCCACCGTGACCTTCCACGGCGGGGCCGGTTCCTATGCGGTGCTGACGTCGTGCATGGGTGTGGGTGCCATCGCGGGAGGGCTGACGGTGGCCCACCGGGGTCGGCCCACCCCCCGCCTCCTCCAGGGAGTCGCCCTCACCTTCGGGGCACTGCTGGCCGTGGTGGCCGTAGCCCCGAGCCTGGCCTTCGCCGCCGTGGTCATCGTGTTCATGGGCGCGGCGTCCATCGCCTTCATCGCCACCGCCAATGCCGAGCTCCAGCTCCAGGCCGAGCCGGCCATGCGGGGTCGGGTCATGGCCCTCTATTCCATGGCTTTCCTCGGGAGCACCCCCATCGGGGGCCCGCTCATCGGGGGCATCTCCGAATGGACCAACCCGCGCGTCTCCATCGCCGTCGGGGCGGCGGCCACCCTTTTGGCCGCCGGCATCCTGCGGTGGCGGCACCGGGCCGGCGTGGCGCGGACCGCGACCACATTGGGAGACGCTTCGACACCGGTCGACCCGGTGGGGGGCGTGGCCACCGAGGTGGCCTGAGTCTCACTCAGTCAGGGTGCCGCAGCCGGCTTGGGCTCTTTGGGCAGGCCCAGCACCCGCTCGCCCACGATGTTCCGCTGGATCTCGGCCGTCCCGCCCCAGATGGTCTCCGACCTGGAGAAGAAGAACGCCGCCTGCAGGTCGCTCACCGGGTAGTCGGTACGGCCCCGCTTCATCGGCGAGTCGCTGTCCTCTTCGGGGTCACCGGTGAGGACCTGGGCGTCGGGGCCCAGGATGTCCATGGCCAGGTTCATGGTGTCCTGGTGGTACTCGGACCAGAACATCTTGTTGCAGGCGCTCAACGCGGCCATGTGGTGGGTGCCGTTCAGGGCATCGGTGAGTGACCGGAAGCCGTTGATCTCCATGATCTTGACCTTGGACCAGGCCGCGGCCAGGCTCTGGCGGACCAGGGGATCGGTATCGCGCCCGTGGGCCCGGGCCTCGTCGATGATGGTGTTGAGCTCCCGGGCGAACCGGCGATGTCCGGTGGTGGCCGATGACCCCCGCTCAAAGCCGAGCGTGGTCATGGCCACCTTCCAGCCATTGTTCTCGCCCCCCACCACGTTGGCCCGCGGGCAGCGGGCGTTGTCGAAGAACACCTCGTTGAAGTCGCCCGACCCGTCGACCTGCTCGATGGGCCGGACCTCGATGCCGTCCTGTTTCATGGGGACGAGCAGGTAGGAGATGCCGGCATGCTTGGGCGCCTCCTGGTCGGTCCGGGCCAACAGGAAGACGTAGTCGGCGAACTGGGCCTGGGTCGTCCACACCTTCTGCCCGGTGATGACCCATTCGTCCCCGTCCAGGTCGGCTCTCGTCTTCAGTGAGGCCAGGTCGCTCCCGGCGTCAGGCTCGGAGAAACCCTGGCACCAGGCGATGGAGCCGTCCAGGATCCCGGGTATGAACTGCTTCTTCTGCTCCTCGGTTCCCCACTGCAAGATGGTCGGCCCGACCAGCGTGTCGCCGAAGAAATCGGCTCGGAGCGGCGCCTCGGCCCGGGCGAACTCCTCGTTGAGCACCACCGACTCCATCAACGACAGCCCCTTGCCCCCGTACTCGGTCGGCCAGGAGGCGCAGATCCAGCCTCCGTCGAACAGTCTCTTGGTCCAGTCCCGGTTGAACGCCTTCTTCTCCTCCCGGGTCAACGAGAAGTCGGGTTTGCCCCAGCCGTCGGGGAGGTTGTCCTGCAGCCAAGTCTGGATCTCGGATCGGAAGGTCTCGGCCTCAGGCGGATAGGAAAGGTCCATGCGATCGAGAGTACCCGCCGGCAGGGGTGGCAAACCTTCTCCGGCGGCGGCACGACCCGACGGGCGTCCGCGGCCTCGGGTAGTCTGGATATACCGGACGAGAGGTCCCAGGTGGACCTAAATGAAGGAGGTGTGGCCGATGAAACAGGGAGAAACCCCTGGTACATCGGGGAGCACACTTCAACTTCCCGTCTGCACGCACCGTCACTGACCTCGGCCATCGGCTGACCGGTCCACTGTGATGGCGCGGCCCCCGATGCTGGCTGCACCGAGGGCGCCCCGACCAGGCCGCGTCGAATCTGCCCGAGCCCACTGCGCTGTTTCTCGAACCGACTCGGCTGGCCCGGATCAGCCTCCCCCGAGCTGCACAGCCTTGACGATCAGGAGTACGGCGCTGACGACCAAATAGGCGCGAAGCGAAAGGATGCCGACCCGGAGTCCGGGCGACCATTTGACCGGTTTGAGCAGAGCGAGGGGCGGCATCCGCCACGAGAGCTTTTCGATCTCGCCCATCTTCGGGGCAGGGGCGATGCTGGGCTGACCGCTTCGCCGAGCCAGGATGCGCAGCACGATCGCGACGATGACGCCGGCGGCGACGAGGGCAATGGTGATGCCAATCGCGACACCGATGACATTGATGTGGGGGAAGAGCGTCGTGGCCATGAGGATGCCCGAGAGGATGAGCAGCACACCGATGATCATGGAGGCGACCATGTTGAGCCACTTCGGGTTGATCCATGGGCCGAGCACTTCTCGGTCGTTGCACAACAGCAGGAGAAAGACCGCGGCCGACGGGAGGAGGAGTCCGGCGAGGGCTTGGACAACGGTAGTGATCAGGCCGAGCGGGGCGTGGGGGATCAACACGATGGCGGCTGCGACAACGACCATGGCCATGTAGCTGAGGTAGAACTGCTTGGCCTCCTTGAACCCCCGATGGAGCGAGTGGCGGATGCCGAAGACATCGCCGAAGGCGTAGCTGGTCGACAGGGTGACGGCGGCGGCGCCGAGAATGCTGGCGTCGAACAAGAGGATCGCAAACAGTGTTCCCAAGGCGTGACTGTGTTGGGCCAGGAGGTGGGCGACGCCGGCAGCGTTGGTGAAGTTGCCAAATGCCTTGGTGCCCCGGGCGGCGTACTCGGCGTCGACCATGTTGCAGACGGCACCGATCACCACGACGATTGAGCCCATGACAGTGTCGGCTCGTTCGTAGCTGATGAACCTAGGGGTGATTCGCTTGTCGACGATGTTGGACTGTTGGAAGAACAGCTGCCAAGGCGCAACCGTGGTGCCGACGATGGCGATGATGAGCAAGACGGCAGCGGACGTGACGCCGCCGTGAACGCCAGGTATGACGAAGTTGCGCCCGATCGTCCCCCATTGGGGTTGAGACAGGAAGAACATCGGAACCTGGACCAGGCTGATGGCGATGAAGACGAACATGGCTCGTTCCCACCGTCGAAAGCTGCCCGAGGCCATGATGGCGACGAGGGCCACTGCTGCTGTGGGCACGGCGATGTACTCCGAAATGCCGGCATAGGATGCAGCGAGCGAGATTCCGATGAACTCGGTGACGATGGTGAGGAAATTGAGGATGAACAGGTCGCCGACGCTGAACCAGCCCCAGCCTCTCCCGAATCGTTCGTTGATCAGGCGGGCGTGACCGACTCCGGTGACGGCGCCGAGGCGAACGACCATCTCCTGGTTCACGATCAGGACGGGGATGAGCAAGAGCAGGACCCACAGCAGGCTGGTGTGGTAGTTCTGGCCGGCCTGGGCGTAGGTGGACACACCGCCGGCGTCGTTGTCGCCGACCATGACGATGAGGCCGGGCCCGGCGATGGCGGCGAAGGTGAGGAGCCGCTTCCGCCAGCTATGGCGTTCGCCGATGTCTCCCACCGAGACTCGCCCGAGGGCGCCCTCGATATCGCCCAGGTGAGCTGAATCGAGCACGGCCGAGGCCGGAGCTTGGAGTTGATTGCCGGCGCTCTTGTCCGGAGATGGCGAGGTTGCCGGACTGGGGGCGCCTGCAGGCGGTGGGTCGGTTTCGGGAGTCTTGTCCTGGGGTGGCGAATCAACCGGACCCGGGCCACCGACGGCCGGTGGTTGGGTTTCGGGAGTCTTGTCCGGGCGTGACGAATCGGCCGGACCGGGGGCGCCTGCAGGCGGTGGGTGGGTTTCGGGAGTCTTGTCCTGGGGTGGCGAATCAACCGGACCCGGGCCACCGACGGCCGGTGGTTGGGTTTCGGGAGTCTTGTCCGGGCGTGACGAATCGGCCGCCCCGGTGGCACCCGTGGCGGCTGGTCGGTCCGTCATGGTTACCCCCGGGGCTCCGAGTGTTTGGTAGCTGTACTGTCGAGTTCCGAATCAGTATGCGCGGATTCGGGATGGGGCGGGGGTTCTCGACGTCGCCAGTCCTCGGGGATCGTCGCCTCGAGTATGTCGTCGACGGTGATCACGCCGAGCAGCTGGTTGTCGTCGTCGACGACGGGGACGGTCATCAGGTTGTAGTCGGCCATGAGAAGGGTCACGTCGACGACATCGGCGGTCGCGGTGACCCGTACCGGATCGTCGTCGACGATGTCGAGTAGGCGCGATTCGGGATCGGCTTGGAGGAGCCCGATGACGCTGACCGTCCCGAACAACCGGTTGGCCGAATCCACGGCGTGCATGGTGATGAGGGCCTCGGGCTGCACGTTCTCGGCCAGGCGGATACGCCGCAGGGCTTCGTCGACGAGGGCGTCCTTGGGTGCGGTCAGGAAGTCGACGCCCATGATCCCCCCGGCACTGGCGGCATTGAAGCCGAGGAGGGTCATCACTTTCGTGCGCGTACCCGGTGGGAGCAGGTCGAGGACCTTCTGTCGGCGCCCCTGGGGGAGCTCGGCGATGGCGTCGGCCGCATCGTCGGCTCGCATATGAGCGATGACGTCGGCCACCTCGAGGTCGGTCTTGTCCCCGAACAGCCGGTTGGCGATGTCGGGGTCGAGCTCCTCGAATACGTCGGCCTCCAGCTCAGGGTCGGCGTGGACGACGTCGAGGATCTCCTCGCCCTCGGTATGTGACGCGTCCTCGAGCAGGTCGGCGATCTGTGCCGGCTTCAGCTTGACCACCCGGCCAAAGCTGGCCCTGGCCCGGACGCTCGGCGTATGGCCGATGAGTGGCTCGAAGGCCTTCCAGTCCTGGCACGGATGTCCGGCCGAAGTCCGGATGAGGCCGAACAGCCGAGCGGGACGGCGCGTATCCAGGCACGACACGACCCAACCCTCGTCACTGGCTCGGAGCTCGACGTCCCAAGCCCTGACCAGCTCGGCGTCGGCGACATCGATGAGCCGATGGCCCAGGATGTCCTCGCGCAACAGGACCTCGCCGTCGCGGCGCTCGAACCCCCGAAGGTCGACCTTGGACTTGGCCAGCGCGATGCGCTGTTCGCTCAATTCCGCCATCCGTTCGATCGGCACGAACACCCGTCGGCCGCCTACCTTGGCCACCAGTCCTGTCACCACGGGGTAGTCCTCTCCTCGCAAGCGGACGATGACATCATCGACCTTGCCAACGCCCTCGTCGGTAGGCGAGAACAGTGGATGACCCAACAAGACGGACAGGTGCACATCGGCACTGTAACGAACTGGCTTGAAACTATTGGGCTGGGATGCCATCGAGTTATCGATTCGGGCGTGTGGCCGAGCCAACCGGGAAGCCATTCGACTCGGTTGTCGACACGAATCACGGTGTTGAGCGACGCTACCCCGTCAGACGGTCCCCTAGGCACCTTCGGCAGGTGAACGTTCCCGTTCCAGGGTGAATGTTCGGTGACCGAACCGGCAAGTCCCACGGCCCGGCCTGGGACGCAGGCAGTCCGTCGACCCGGTCCCTCCGCTGGTCACGGGCCCCGGTGGCGGGAAGGAGGTGGGAAGATCCATCCTGTTCCCGGTGGGCGGGACCGCCCTCGGAGGGGTCGGTTTCAGACCCTGAAACTAGAACGCGTTTGCGCCGAAGGCCCTGGCCGGGGGAGGCTTTCCCTCCTATGAGCGCTGTCGACGGGCTTGCCCGTGCCTAAATTCGGTTTTCGACAGCGCTCCTCGGTTACCCAACGGTCAGTTCCCGACCGGATCCTCCCCGCTCCGCCCGCCCCGGGCGGGCTCCGGATCGCCTTCCTCGTCTACCGGGGGAATCCCCGCTGTGGCGGCCAGGGTGTCTACACCCGCCACCTGTCGCGGGAACTGGTCAAGCTGGGCCACTCGGTCGAGGTCTTCGCCGGCCAACCGTGGCCGGAAGTGGACGAGGGCGTCGGCTTCACGCCGGTACCGAGCCTCGACCTCTACCGTGAGCCCGACCCCTTCCGGATCCCCTGGCCGAAGGAGTTCACCAGCTCCATCGACGCCTTGGAGTTCGGGGTCATGTGCACGGCGGGGTTCCCTGAGCCGTGGACGTTCAGCCTCCGGGCCCGACGACTGCTGGCCCAGCGCCGGGACGAGTTCGACCTGGTCCACGACAACCAGTGCATGGGGAACGGCATGATCGGCATGCTGGAGGACGGCTGGCCGCTGGTGACCACGCTCCACCACCCCATCACCGTCGACCGACAGTTGGCTCTGAGCCACTCCACCAATCCCTGGCAGCGGTTCACCACCCGCCGCTGGTTCGGTTTTCTGCGCATGCAGGTCCGGGTCTCGCGGGAGCTCCCGCGCATCATCACGGTGTCCGAGTCGTCCAAGACCGACATCGCCGCTCAGATGGGGGTGGAGTCGTCCCGCATGACCGTGGTGCCCGTAGGGGTGGACCACACCGTGTTCCGGCCGCAAGCAGATGTGAAGCCGATCCCCGGTCGCCTGATGGTCACCTCGTCCTCCGACGTGCCCATGAAGGGCCTGGTCCCCCTGCTCGAAGCGGTGGCCAAGTTGCGCACCGAACGAGACATCGAGTTGGTGGTGATCGGCAGCCCGCGCCCCGACGGCCGCGTGGCGCGTGCCATTGAACGGCTCGACCTGGCCCCCATCGTCCACTGCGTGACGGGCATCAGCGACGAGGAGCTGGCCCGGAACTACGGGCAGGCTCAGGTAGCGGTGGTGCCGTCGTTGTACGAGGGGTTCTCGCTCCCGGCCATCGAGGCCATGGCCTGCGGCGTTCCGGTGGTGGCCACCACCGGTGGTGCGTTGCCCGAGGTGGTCGGCACCGACGGCGAGACCGGCTTGCTGGTGCCGCCGAACGATCCCGGCGCCCTGGCCGGTGCCATCGGTCGCCTGCTCGACGACCCCGACCTGCGCACCAGGTTGGGTGACGCCGGGCGGCAGCGGGTGCTCGGCCGTTTCACCTGGGAGGTCACGGCGCGGGGCACCGTCGAGCAGTACCAGGCGCTCATGGCCGAGAACGCCGACGCCGCCCCGGCTGAGCCCACCGTCCCAGCGGCAACCCTGGCTGGTGACGGCACTCCGACAGAGCCGATGGATGTTGACCCCACCGGACCGACGGAGACGGTGGCATGCTGACCGTCGACTACGGAAAGCTCGGTGTCGCTCCCGGGGATCGCGTCCTCGACCTGGGTTGCGGGTTCGGGCGCCATGCCTATCAAGCGGCTCGTCTCGGAGCCGAGGTGGTGGCCTTCGACGCCGGCGCCGACGAAGTGCGCCAGGTCCAGGACACATTTGGTGCCATGTACGAAGCGGGCGAGCTGGATCCCGAGACGGCCAGGGTCGGCGCGGTGCGCGGCGATGCGCTGCGGCTTCCTTTCGAGGACGGGGCGTTCGACCGGGTCATCGCCTCCGAGGTGCTGGAGCACATCCCCGACGACCACGTGGCCATAGCCGAGCTGGCCCGCGTCCTCCGTCCCGGTGGATCGATGGCGATCACCGTTCCGCGCTGTGGGCCCGAGTTCGTGAACTGGGCCCTGTCCGACGAGTACCACAATGTGCCCGGCGGCCATGTGCGCATCTACCGCTACCGAGAGCTGGTGGCACGACTGGAGCGCACCGGCATGACGGTGATGGGCAGCCATCACGCCCACGGCCTGCACGCGCCGTACTGGTGGCTGCGCTGTCTGGTCGGCCCGACGAAGGACGACCACCCAGCCGTGGCTGCGTACCATCGCCTCTTGGTCTGGGACATCGTCAAGGCGCCCAAGCTGACCCGGTACACCGAGCGGGTGCTCAATCCGCTGGTCGGAAAGAGCCTGGTGGTCTACCTGGTGAAGCCAACGGCGGCTGTGCCGGCCGTCGCTGACGCGGTGGTGACCGACGGATCTGTCGACGGTGTCGCAGACGCACCGACCGAGTCCGGAGAACGGGCGCTGGCCGGGGCGGGAGCGCCCGCATGAGGGTCATCCCCGAGGTCCCGGGCATCCTCACCTCGAACCAGGTCCTGGCCACGGCTCGCTCCATCGCCGGCCTGCAGCGTCGCGACGGGATGATCCCGTGGTTCCCGGGCGGCCACTGCGATCCCTGGAACCACGTCGAAGCGGCCATGGCCATGACGACGGTCGGCCTCGACGCCGAGGCGGACCGCGCCTACCAGTGGCTGGTAGACACCCAACTTCCCGACGGGAGCTGGTTCAACTACTACCTGGCCACCGGCATCGAGGATCCTCGACTCGACACCAACGTCTGCGCCTATCTGGCCACCGGCGCTTGGCACCGCTTCATTTCGACCGGGGACATCGACGGCCTCGAAGCGCTGTGGCCGGCGGTCGAGGCCGGCATCGACTTCGTGCTTCGGTGGCAGCGACGGGACGGCTCGATCTGTTGGTCCCTCGACCCGGCCGGGTACCTGGAGAACTACGCCTTGTTGACCGGGTCGTCGTCGATCTACCACAGCCTCCGCTGCGCCATCGCCTGCGCCGAACGGCTCGACCACGAGCGGCCGGACTGGGAGTGGGCGGCGGGGCGCCTGGCCCACGCGGTGGCCTATGAGCCCTCGTCGGCCTTCGCGCCGAAAGAGGAGTTCGCCATGGACTGGTACTACCCGGTCCTCTCCGGGGCGATGACCGGGCAGCCGGCGAGGGACCGCATCGAGGCCGGCTGGTCCACCTTCGTGATGGAGGGCTACGGCGTCCGCTGTGTCTCCACCGGCGAGTGGGTGACGGCGGCCGAGACGGCCGAGTGCGTGCTGGCCTTGGACGCCATCGGCATGGACGACGTTGCCCTTACCCTGCTCGAGTGGGCCCAGGGACTGCGCACCGAGGACGGGTCCTACTGGACGGGCATGGTCTATCCGGAGGAAGCCACTTTCCCCCCGTTGGAGCGCTCCACCTACACCGCGGGCGCCATGGTGCTGGCGGCCGACGCCCTGAGCCACACCACGCCGGCATCGGGGTTGTTCCGGGGCGAGGGTCTGCCCACCCACCTGGACCTCACCGAACCGGCTCCAGAGGCCCCGACCGAGCCAGCGTTCCCGCGCGGCTCATCCGGCGCCATCTGAACCGCTTCCTGCACTGGATCTGAACCGTGTCCGTCCATCCGGCCCGCCCGTCAGGCGGCACAGTCCGCACAGAACTGCTGACCGGGTTCAGACAGGCGGGCGCACCCGCTTGAGTACCCGTAGCGAGCCGCACTCGCCGTCCTCGGCGAACGCTCCGGAGTCGAGGGCGTGGCGCCAGAGTTCATAGGGTGGCCGGCCGCCGTCGGCGGGGTCGGGGAACACATCGTGAATGGCCAGCAGGCCGCCCACCGGCACGTGCGGTGTCCAGCCGCGGTAGTCGGCCCAGGCCGGCTCGTCGCCGTGCCCCCCATCGATGAAGCAGAAGTCCAGTGGTGTCCGCCAGCGACCGGCCACAACGGGGGAGTCGCCCACCAGGCCGACGACGGTCGGCTCCAGCTCGGCGCGGCCGACCGTGCGACGCCAATGGGGCAGCGTGTCGATGCGACCGGTGTCGGGGTCGATCAGTCCCGGGTCGTGGTGCTCCCATCCGGGCTGGTTCTCCTCGGAGCCGTGGTGATGGTCCAAGCTGAACAGGACGGCGCCGGAGGTCTCGGCCGCCGCTCCTAGGTAGACGGTCGACTTGCCGCACCACGCGCCGACTTCGACGAACGTCGCCGCCTCGGTGGAGCGGCCGGCTCGCAGGGCTGCGTCGTAGAGGGCCTTGCCCTCGTCGTCGGGCATGAAGCCTTCTGCCGCCCGGGCCAGGGCGAACAGATGGTCGCGCCGCCCGGTGTCCACGGCGTCCTGGGTGGCGGCGATGGTGTGGGGTTGCTCGGATTGCATCGCCTCAGCCTCGCACGAGGGTGACCAGTGTGTAGACGGCGAACCCGGCCAACAGGACGCCCCCGACCTTGCGGATGACGGCCAGGGGCAGCACCTTGGTCAGGGCTCGACCGCCGAAGGCGCCGATGGCGGCCACCGAGGTGAGGCCGAGGGCGGCGCCCACGAATACCGAGACCGGGGACTGATACTTGGCCGCCAGGTTGGCCGTGAGGATCTGGGTGAGGTCGCCGAACTCGCCGACCAAAATAACTAGGAATGCCGTTCCCACCACGCGAAACCCCCGGGGGGCCTCCGCTACCTCGTCCTCGCCCTTGTCTTCCTCCGCCTTTTCGGGGACGAACAACAGGTAGACGGCACCGCCAGCGAAGAGCGCCGCCGTCACCCCTTCGACCCACCGGTGGGGCAGGAGAGCGAGCAACCGGCCGACGCCGACCGCCAGCGCCGCGTGGAGGAGGAAGGCCATCGTGGCACCGAGCCAGACCAGGACGGGCCGGTACCGGCTGCCCATGATCAACGTGGCGATCATCGTCTTGTCGGGCAGCTCGGCCACGAAGATCAAGGCGAAGACGGTGGCGGCGATTCCCAGGTTCATGGGTGGGTTCCCCCGCAGGGAGTGGGCAAGCTCAGGTGCTGACTGAGTCGGCCAGCACCCCGGCTAGCCCGGCACCGACCCGTTGGCCGAAGGCCACGTTCACGTCGAGGCGCTCGAGGATCTGCTCGACCGTCTTGCCTCCGGCCGGGAGGGGATGGGAGGTCACGAAGGCGGCGACGGCTTCGGCTTGCTCGGGAGTCCGGCACAGCGTGCGGACACCGTCGAGCATGCGGGGGAGGATGTTGGCCGGGAACCGGTCGACCAACGAGTCCCATTCGGTGGTGATCCGCTCCCACGTGGCCGGGCCCGTCAGCCGGTTGGTCACCAAGAGCTGCAGCACGAAGGGGGCGTTTTGGGTGCGGACCTCGGAGGTGGCCAGCTCGTAGGTCCGTTGGGCCAGCTCGGGCTGGTCGAAGGCGGCGAGGGCATAGAGGTACCGGTTCTCTTCTTGGGGGTTGGCCGGTTTGCGGTACCGCTCGAGGTAGGCCTCGAACTCGGCCGCGCCCCCGGTGGTGGCCACGATCTCCAAGACGGCCGACTCGGTGTCGGGGTGGAGGGGGGAGGAGGCATTGAAGCGACGGGTGGCTTCGTCCCGGACCGCTTGATCGGCGCCGATCGTGCCGAGGGTCCGGAGCACCGACGCCCGCAGCGAGGGCGTCCGTTCCCCGTCGTCGTCCCTTGGATCCCAGCCCACCTGCTCGGCGGTTGGGCCCACCAGGGTGCGCACGGCCTCTTGGAGCACGGGACGGTCGGCATCGGGCACGATCCGGTCGAGCAAGCCGAGGGCGCCGAGCACCACCGACCAGACGCTCGGGTCGCGCTCGCCGGACCGACTGAGGGCACCGGCCAGCCGGAACACGTTGCCGACCGGCGCCTGGCCGGCCAGGGCGGCAGCCCACGAGTCCGAGACCAGGTTGTAGCGCTCGAGGGGCTCGAGGTCGGGCAGGATGGCGCTCAGCCGCTCCACCACCGGGGTCGGGTAGGCGACCCGGTAGAACCCGGATCCGCCGGCATTGACGAGTGGGTCGGTGGCCCGGAGGGCGGATGCCGGCGAACCTTCCCCGCCCACCAGGATGGGGACCGGATCGCCGCCGGTTCCCGACGTCGACCGGACCAGTGCGGGGATCTGCCAGGAGGAGCCGATGGCGCCTCCGGGCTCACCTCGGTACGAGAAGGGCTCCTGGGACAGGGACTCGTCCTCGGCCACGCGGACCAGCGGGTAGCCGCCCTGGTAGATCCAGGTGTCCATGATCTCGCGCACCGGCTGGCCGCTGGAGCGCTCCAGGGCGTTCCACAGGTCGGCGGTCTCCGTGTTGGCATGGCTGTGAGTGGTCAGGTAGTCGCGGATGCCGTTCCGGAAGGTCTCCGTCCCCAGGTAGCGCTCCAGCATCCTGAGCACGCTGCCGCCCTTTTGGTAGGTCAGGACATCGAACATGCCCTGGGCCTCCTCGGGGCGCCCTACGGCGAATTCGACCGGTCTGGTGGCATGGAGGCCGTCGACGGCCATGGCCGCTTCGCGCTCCACGCCGAAGCTGACCCACCGCTGCCATTCCGGGCGGAAGGCATCGACGGCCAGGACCTCCATGAACGTGGCAAAGGCCTCGTTGAGCCAGATGCCGTTCCACCACTTCATGGTGACCAGATCGCCGAACCACATGTGAGCGATCTCGTGGCAGATCACGTCGGCCACCCGCTCGAGCTCGACGCGGGCGGCTTGGTCCGGATCGACCAGGAGGACCGATTCGCGGAAGGTCACGCACCCCAGGTTCTCCATGGCCCCGAAGGCGAAGTCGGGGATGGCCACCAAGTCGAGCTTGTCGGCTGGGTACGGGATGCCGAAGTAGTCGGTGAAGAATCGGAGGGCGTGTGCGCCCACCTCCAACGCGTAAGGAGCCAGGTGGGCCTTCCCGGGCGGATGGACGATCCGCAGGGGGACGCCGTCGACGACCGCCGGCTCGGTGGCCTCGAGGGGCCCCACGATGAAGGCGACCAGATAGGTGGACATCGGCATCGTCGGCGCGAACCGGATCCGGCGCGCCGGGGCCGATCCCGGTGAGGGGGGCTCGGGGGTCTCCTCGACGATGGGGCCGTTGGAGTAGGCGGCCAGCCCCTCGTCGACGACCAGGGTCACCTCGAACACGGCCTTTCGGTCGGGCTCGTCCCAGCACGGGAAGGCCCGTCGGGCGTCGGTGGCCTCCATCTGGGTGGTGGCGATGAGCTGCTCGTGGCCGTCGTCGTCGGTGAAGCTGCTCCGGTAGAACCCGTGCAGCTTGTCGTTCAGGATCCCCGTAAATGACAACCGGAGGGTGGCCGGCCCGGTGGGGACGGGCCCGGCAAAGGTGAGGATGACCCGTTCCTCGTCGGCATCGAGGCTGGTCGAGGTGGGTTCGAGCGGGGTCCCGCCTGGTGCGCCACCATCACCGCCGTTGGCCGGAGTGAGCTCGGCCGAGTCGATGGTCAACTCGGCGGCGTTCAGGACGATGTCGGTGACCGGTTCGTTCACGGTGACGTCGATGGCCACGTCACCGGTGAAGGTGGCACCGGCCAGGTCGGGGACGAGGGTCAGCCGGTATCGGCTGGGTACCACGGAGTAGGGAAGGCGGTACGCGGTCGGATCGTCGTCGGTGGGAGCGCTCATCTCCGGCAGGCTACCGTCGCACCGTGCAGAACGACCAAGAAGCGACACCAGTCGATATCCAACAACGGCCCCGCCCGGCCACCGAGCTCGATGTCGTTGCCATCGGCAACGCCCTTGTCGACGTGCTGGCTCCCGCCTCGGACGAGGACCTGCAGAAGCTGGGGTTGGTCAAAGGGACCATGGCCATCGTGGACCTCGAGCGGTCCGAGGCCATCTCCGCCACCATGGGGCCGACAGTCGAGGCGTCGGGTGGCTCGGCCGCCAACACCGTCGCCGGGGTAGCAGCGCTGGGTGGGCGTGCGGCCTTCTTGGGCCGGGTGGCCGACGATGCGCTCGGTCAGACGTTCACACACGACATCCGCTCCATCGGGGTGGCCTTCGAGCCCAGGCCCACCCCGGCCAAGGCGGGACAGAGCGTGACCGGGCACTGCTTGGTCCTGGTGACCGATGACGCCGAACGGACCATGGCGACCCACCTCGGTGTGGCCTCGGACTTCGCTTCCGCCGACCTCCATGCCGGTCAGCTGTCGTCGACCCAGGTGGCCTACTTCGAGGGCTACCTGTGGGAACAGGGGGCGGCCAAGGTGGCCATGCGAGAGGCCATGGATCTGGCCCACGCCAACAACGCGGCGGTGGCCCTGACCCTGTCCGACCCCTTTTGTGTGCAGAACCACCAAGACGAGTTCTTGGAGCTGCTGAACGGCGACCTCGACGTCCTCTTTGCCAACGAAGAGGAGATCATGCTTCTGTTCGGGGCCACGGACTTCGATGCAGCCGTGTCCGCCGTCGAAGAGACCGGTGTCCTGGCCGCACTGACCCGAGGCGCAGCCGGCTGTGTGGTCGTCACCGCCAGTGGCCCCGTGGCCGTGCCCGCCGCACCCGTGGACAAGGTCGTCGATACCACCGGTGCAGGAGACCTCTTCGCCGCGGGCTTCCTCTACGGGATCACCAACACCCTTTCGCCTGAGGAGAGCGCCAAACTCGGTGCCGTTTGCGCCGCCGAGGTGATCTCTCACGTCGGGGCCCGTCCCCAGGCCGACCTGCGGTCGTTGGCGGTCGCCGCCGGGTTGTTCCGGTGAGGAACTGGCGGCGCTGAGCGCCGCATCACTCAGTTCGGATCTGCAGGTGCCGGCGGGCGGAAGGCAAAGGGCAGGTCGCCCAGACTCACCAAGACCGATGCCACCGAGCGGCCGAGGGGCGCCAACGCCTGGGCCAACTCGGATGGGTGCTCGAGAATCGACTCGTCCAGAGGGCATGCTCCCTCGTAGCTGACCTCGACCGCACACTCCGGGCCCCGGGGATCATCGGTGAACACCTGCTCGACGGTGGCGGCACTTCTGGTCAACGGATCTCCGCCCAGGACGGAGAGGTCAGCAGGAAGAGCGCCAAGCAACGGGGCGAGGTCCGGTACGGCGTCGAGGTTCTGGGCTCGGAAGGCGATCTCGACCAGTACCTCTGGGAATTCTTCCGGTTCCTCGCCGATGGACCAGCTTCGGTACGCCGTCTGGCTCCAAGTCGGCCAGTCCAGGCTGGTGTCCATGCGAATCCGCGCCGGGCGTTGCTCGCCGGGGAGGCTGTAGGAGGTCTCGAAGCTGACGTCGCCCAGGAAGACATCGACTTGGAACCGCTCTTCGACCGCCTGGCGCTGGAGCAGGGCCGACTCGAAGGACTCCTTGAGCGAGGTCACGAGCTGAATGAAAACGTGGTCAAGCATTTCCCGGCAGAGGCTACCGTTCTTCC
>JAUTXB010000219.1 GCA_030838245.1 Acidimicrobiaceae bacterium | reverse complement strand
CCAGCTCGGACTCGCGCAGTCGTTCACCGGCCAGCGCCCGGAGCAAGGGGTTCTCCTCGGGGGACATAGGCGATCCGTCCCTCCCCCGGAGCCACACGCCGGTCGGCTGGCTCCCGGTGGGGTCGGTCTCGGCCGTGAAGCCGAACATCTGCTGCGCGGCCGGGTTGACCAGGGTGACCTGTCCGTTCTCGTCGCAGGCGACGATGCCCTCTTCCAGGTTGTCCAGTAGGACCTGGAGGAACTGCTGCTCCTCTCGCAGGGCCCGCCCGGCATTGCGCGCCTCGGTGATGTCGCTGAACGAGGCGACCGCACCGATGCGTGGTAGCCCGTCCTCTCCCCCGATGCCCTGCGAGTTGACCCGCAACCACACCATCGGGCCGTCGGGTCGGTGGATCCCGTGCACGAAGCCGAAGCAGCGTTCCCCGGTGGCCAGGCTTTGCAGCACTGGATACTCCTCGAAGGGCACCTCCTGCTCGTCGGAGTCAACGGGATACCAACCCGCCTCCCGGCCCAGGTGAAGGACCTCTTCGAGCTTCCGTCCCAGGATCCAGGTCTTCGACGCGTTGAACAGCTCCACCAGCGCGTTGTTGACGGCGACGATCACCCCGTCGGCATCGACCATCATGATGCCGTCGACCAAGGACTCCATGATGGTGGCGTACCGCGACCTGACCTCTTGTGCCTCCCGCTCGATCCGCTTTCGCACGGTGACGTCGCGGACGTTGACCACGATGCCGCCGACCGATTCGTTGGGCCCCGACGCCACCACCTCGACGTCGATCGGGGACCCGTCAGCAGTGACGGCCCGCATCTCGAGCGCGACCGACAGCCGGCGCCCGGCCACCAGATCGCCGAACGATGCCCGCATGGCGCCACGGTCGTCCTCGTCGATCAGCTGGAAGACGTCCGTGCCGATGGCACCGCTCGGGTCGTACCCCAATAGTTGCTGCGCTGAGGGGCTGACGTAGACCAACCGACCGTCCACTCCCACCACCACGGCCACGTCGTCGACGTGCTCGAACAAGGCCCGGAACCTGTCCTTCCCGGCAGAGAACGTGGGGTGCTGCAACGGGTCGCCGCTCATGGACCGGCCTCGTTCCGGTCGGCGGACCACAACGGCTGGAAGACATGCCATTGCTCCGGGGCGCGGCGGATAAACGACTCGAACTGATGGGCGATCTCCTGGGTGATCCGGGACACGTCGCTTCGGAATGCCCCCGTTCGGGCCAGGTCGATTGGGGGTCCGATCACGGCGTGATGGTCCCGACCGGGTCCGCTGTAAACGGCCGTCGTCAGCAACGTGGCTCCCGACCGCATGGCCAGCGTGGCTGGGCCCGCGGGCATGGTGGTCTTTTCCCCGAAAAACTCCACATCGATACCGTTGCCCAGAAGGTCCCGGTCGCACAAGAGCCCGACCAAACCCCCGTCACGGAGCGTCCGCATCACGACACCACTCGATGCGCTGTCCAAAGGCACGATGGTGAGACCCATGGCCGCCCGCTGGTTCACGAAGTAGTCGAACAGCTCGGGAGGCTCGAGACGCTCGGCCACCGAGGTCATGGGAAAGCCCACTGCGGCCAGGAAGGTCCCGCCGTACTCCCAGCTCCCAACGTGGGGCAGCGCCAGGACCACGCCGTTTCCCGTCGCCATCCCGGCAACCAGGTGCTCGAACCCGTCAACCACCACGAACCGTTGCAGCACCTCGCGGCGCGACGTGCTGGGCAACCGGGCACCCTCGACCCAGTACCGGGCATAGGCCCGGAAGGACCGGCGGCTCCAGCGCCGGAGGGACTCCTGGTCGATATCCCGGCCGACCACCCGACGAAGGTTCGCTTCGACTGTTCGCCGGTGCTCGTGACGTACCTGGTGGAGCACGTCCCCCACCAGCCCGGCAATGCCCAAGGCGACGGGCTCGGGAACGGCGGCGAGGGCGTGTCCCAGAGTGCTGTAGGTCCGAAACTTCACGCGGGGGGAGACCACCATGCTCCTTCGATCACGTACTGACGAGGGACCGAGAAGAAGTCAGCCGTTGCGCCGAGCCGAGGCTCGGTGACGAAGACCCTGACGGGCCTGGCGGGCTCGCCAGGTACGGCCTGACCGGCTGGACAGTTCGCCTTGCCGGCGGGCCCGCCACCGCGACGACGAACCGGCGGGGCGACGGCGGGCGGTGCGGGCCATGGCGCCCTCGCGGCGGGGCCGGCGTGCCGCCACCACGGGAGCCGGCGCTTCGGCCAGACGCCAGACCTTGACGAAGCGCCCGATGGCAGTGAGCACGGTCAACCCCAGCATCACCCAGAGTACGGGAACCAGGAATGAAGCAGAGATGAAGCCGATGCCCAAGAGGATCATGCGCTCGGCCCGCTCCATGAGCCCGCCCTTGGCCGAGATGCCGAGTGACTCCGCTTTGGCTCGCTGGTACGAAACCAACGACGTAACGGCGAGCACCCCGAACGGAAGTAGCACGAGGTGACCCGGATGGGTCGTGATCAGGTACCAGGCCACGCCGCCGAGCAGGAGAGCATCGGCCACCCGGTCGGTGACCGAGTCGAAGAAGGCCCCCCGAACCGACGCCGTTCCGGAGGCCTTGGCCACCGGCCCGTCCAAGAGATCGTGGAGACCGGTCAGGATGAGGAGAAGGATGGCCAGGTGCAGATGACCGGTAGCCACGGCGACCGCGGTCGCCGTGGCGGTAATCAGGCCAGTTGCCGTCAGGATGTCGGCGGTGACCCCGATCTGCTGCAGCCTGTGACCGACCGGACCGGTCGCCCGGTCCACGGTGTCGCGCCAGCGGCCGTCGAACATGGCAGCTCCTCCAGAGGTTTCCCATCCACACTACCAGTTGCTTGCTCGTGCAAGCGGACAAGCCCGAGCCGGATCGTTCATGGTCGCACGCAGGGACTCTTGCTCCTTCGCCCCTCCAAGAGGTCCCAGTGGCCGCCACCCATCCGGCCTAACATCGGCACCCACGCGGGTCCGGGAGGGGTCCCCGGCGCCCATTGGAGGTCATCGTGTTCGCAGCACTAGCCCGCATGGTCACCGGGCACCCATGGCGGGTCATCGCCGTGTGGGTGGTGGCCTCGGTGGCCATCGTCGTGTTCTCCCCATCGATCAGCTCGGTCACCAACGCCAACCAGGCAAGCTTCTTGCCCGGGCACTACCAGTCAGTGAAGGCGCAGGAGGCCCTGACCATGGACTTCCCCAAGCAGTCGGGCAACACCGACCTCCTGGTCGTCGAGCGCTCCGATGGCGCACCGCTCACCGCCGCCAACCAGCAGGCCGTCTCGACCTTCGCCACCGGCCTGACCCATGCCGGGATCAGCGGGGTCACCGGGACGTTCACCTCCTCCGCCCTGCTCTCGCCCAACGGGAAGGCCCAGCTGGTCAACGTCACGCTCAAGGGTCAGCCCGGTGAGGTGCCGGTGAACGATGCCGTCAAGGCGATCCGGGCGGCCATTCCCAAACAGCTGGCCGGCACCGGCCTCACCGCCGGTCTGACCGGTGGCTCGGCCATCGCCCTCGATACCACCAACGCCTTCGCCAAGGCCGAGAACATCATCGCCATCGCCACCGTGTTGCTCATCGTCATCCTGTTGGGCCTCATCTTCCGGAGCGTGCTGATCGCCATCCTTCCCGTGGTGCTCATCGGGCTCATCCACCAGGTGGCCACCTCATTGGTGGCCGCCCTGGCCCACGCCCTGAACTTCGACGTGGGCACCCTGCTCGGGCCCCTGCTCATCGTGGTCCTCTTCGGCATCGGGACCGACTACTTCGTCTTCCTCGTTTTCCGGTACCGCGAGAACCTGACCAAGGGCGACGATCCGTTGGCCGCGCTCCAGCACGCCACCGAGGTGGTCGGTGAGGTCATCTCCTCATCGGCGCTCACCGTGATCGCCGCCTTCGCCGCCCTGCTCCTCTCGTCGCTCGGGCTGCTGCGCACCTTGGCGCCTGGACTGATCATCTCCGTCGCGCTCATGCTGCTCAGTGCCCTGACCCTGGTGCCTGCCGTGCTCTCCCTCCTGGGCCGCCACGTGTTCTGGCCCGCCCACCGGAGCAAGCCGGCAGGGGCCGAGTCCTATTCCGCCCGGATCGGGAAGTACGTAGGACGCCACCCCGGACGCATCGTGGCCGGCTACGGCGGCGTCTTGTTGGTCCTGGCCATCGCCGCCTTCGGCTTCAGGGCCGACTACGACGAGGTCGGCGAGCTCCCGACCACGTCCCCGTCCGTGGTGGCCTACAACCAGATGCAGCGGGACTTTCCGGCTGGGTACGTGGGGCCGACCAGCGTCATCATCACCAGCAACAGCGCCACCCCCCTCACCAGCCAGTCCGTCACCGCCTTGAGCGACAAGCTGAAACACACCCAAGGCGTGGCCGCTGTCGCTCCCGCCCAGATGAACACGGCCGGCACGGCCGCCCTCATCACCGTCTCGCTCAACGTCAATCCCTACTCGGGCCAGGCCCTGGCCGACGTGGGCGGGCCCATCAGGTCGGCAGCCAACGGCTCCATTCCCGGGGCCACGGTCCTGGTGGGTGGGGCGACGTCCCAGTCGGTCGACGTCCGAAACGCCATCGACCACGACCTCTCGGTGATCTTCCCAGTGGCTGCCCTGATCATCGCCGTCATCTTGGGTCTGCTCCTCCGGGCCATCATCGGCCCGCTCTATCTTTTGCTCGGAGTGGGGCTGGGATTCCTGGCCACGCTCGGGATCCTCGTCCTCATCTTCCAAAAAGCGGGGGGACTGGTGGGTCTCGACTTCTCGATACCGATCGTCTTGTACCTCTTCGTGGTGGCCAGCGGCACCGTCTACAACATCTTGATGACGGCCCGCGTCCGAGAAGAGCTCCGAGCGGGCAAGGAACCGGCCGAGGCCGTCGGCCTGGCCATCGCCCATGGAGCACCCACGGTGGCGGCGGCCGGCATCATCTTGGCCGGGACGTTCGCCTCGCTCTTGCTCACCGGTATCACCACCTTGACCGAGCTGGGATCGGGCGTGGCCATCGGCATCATCGTGGCCGCGTTCGTGATGGCGCCCCGCCTGATCCCGGCCATGGCCGGCATGCGGCGCTGGCACTTTTGGTGGCCCGGTCCACTCGACCATCGGACTGCCGAGCACACCGGCCATCTCCGCCTCCACGACCGCTCGCGCCTGGAGCGGGTGGGACAGACGATGACCACCGTGGACGGTGCCTCCGAGGAGCGAACACCTACGACCGACCCCGTCGGTGCGCCGGAGAACCATCCAGACGACTGAGCAGCATCGCCGACGCCAGGATCGACCCCCTCACGGGGAGCGATCCCGGCCCCTGAGACCCGCTCCGGAGGTCCCTCCGACCGGCCCACATTTCGAACACGGCCGACGATAGGCTCGCGAGGGCTTGACCGATGGGGTAGTCGACCAGGAGGTGCCCACTATGGACCGTTTCGATTCCGAGCAGATTCGGAATGTGGCGCTCATCGGTCACACCGGCGTCGGCAAGACGACCCTGGTCGAGGCCATCCTGAGCCATACCGGCGCCATCCGTCGGGCCGGCCGGGTCGAAGATGGCACCACCGTGTGCGACCACGAGCCCGAAGAGATCGCCCACCACATGACCATGGGACTCTCCCTCGCTCCGTGTGTGGTCGAAGGCAGCGTGGTCGGCACCGTGAAGCTCAACTTGGTCGACACCCCCGGGTACGCCGACTACACCGCCGAGGTCGCCGCCGCTCTGGCCGTGGTCGACCTGGCCGTTGTGGTGGTGAGCGCGGTCGAGGGCATTCAGATCCAGACCGAGATCGCCTGGGACATGGCCTCGCGGGCCAACCTGCCGCGCATCATCCTCATCACCCAGCTCGATCGGGAGCGGGCTGACTTCGACGCGGTGCTCGACGAGCTCCGCTCCACCTTCGGCGCCGGGGTGGCACCGCTCGAACTGCCCATCGGCAGCCAGTCGGAGTTCCGTGGGGTGGTCGACCTGCTGAGCGACACCGCAGTCGTCTACCCAGCCGACGGGGACACGACGGGGAAGCCGGGACAACTGCCCCCCGAGCTGGTCGCTACCGAACACGCCATTCACGAGGCCCTGGTGGAGGGCATCGTCGTCGGCGACGACGCCATGATGGAGCGCTATCTCGACGGGGACACCCTTTCCTTCGAGGAGCTCGAGGCCAGCCTGGCCGGCGGGGTAGCTTCGGCCAACGTCTTCCCGGTCATCTGCGCCTCGTCGGTCACCGGGGTCGGGATCGATCGGCTGGCCACGGTCCTGGCCGAGCTGTGCCCCTCCCCCAGCGTGCGTCCCCCAGCGCTGGTGGCGGCGGGCGACACGCAGAGCGACGTCGCCTGTGACCCCGACGGACCCCCACTCGCCCGGGTGTTCAAGACCATGACCGACCCCTACGTGGGCCGTCTGTCCCTCTGTCGCGTGCTGTCGGGCACGATTCGTCCTGACCTGGTCCTCACCAACGTTCGCTCGCACTCGGACGAGCGGTTGCACACGATCGAGACCCTGCGGGGCAAAGAGGCCGTCCCGGTCCCAGAAGTGGTGGCCGGTGACCTCTTCGCCGTTCCCAAGCTGTCCGAGGCGGCCACCGGCGACACCCTCGCTCCCCGGCACATGCCCGTCTCGGTCCTCTCGCCCCCGTTCCCCGAACCCGATCCGCCGGCGCTTTCCGTCGCCATCCGGCCTCGTACCAAGGCCGACGAGGACAAGATGATGTCGTCCCTGCACCGTCTGCTTCAAGAGGATCCCGCCCTCTCGGTCCGCCGGGACGATGAGACCCACCAGACCATCTTGGAGGGCGCCGGTGAGACCCACGTGGCCGTGGCCCTGGAGCGGCTGGCCCGAAAGTTCGGCGTGGGAGTGGAGCGGGACGAGCTCCTGGTCCCGTACCGCCAGACCATCACCCGGGCGGTGGAGGCAGAGGGTCGCTACAAGAAGCAGACCGGAGGACACGGACAGTTCGGCGTGGTCTCGCTTCGCATTTCGCCGCTGCCGAGGGGTGAGGGGTTCTCGTTCGCCAACGAAGTCGTGGGCGGGGCCATTCCTCGTCAGTACATCCCCGCCGTCGAGAAGGGCGTCGTGGAGGCCATGGCCCAGGGGGGCACGCTCGGCTGCCCCGTGGTCGATGTCGCCGTCACCTGCCTGGACGGCAAACACCACCCGGTGGACTCCTCAGAGATGAGCTTCAAGATGGCAGGCATTCTGGGATTCCGCGACGCGCTGGCCAACGCCGCGCCGGTGCTTCTCGAGCCGATCTCCCGCGTCGAGGTCACCGTTCCACCCGACCTCCAAGGCGACGTCCTCGGCGACCTCAATGCTCGGCGGGGCCGTGTGATGGGCTCGGATGTCGACCATCGCGGCTATCAGGTGGTCGTGGCATTGGTCCCATTGGCCGAGCTGTCCCGCTACGCCGTCGACCTCCGATCGCTGACCAGCGGGCGAGGGCGCTTCCGGACGCAACACGACCACTACGACGTGGTGCCGTCCCACTTGACGGCATCAGTGGCTGCCTCGGCACCGACCCGATCCGGGAATGCTCGGGCCCACGTGGCCTGATCGCAGCGGCCGTTATCCCGCCGGTCGGGCGCCCCGATCAGCGGTCCCGATCAGCGGGTCACGGCTGGTCAGCCGATCCACACCGAGTGCAGGCGTTGCCAGCTGTCGGCCAGCGTCTCGGGCAGGACCCGGACACCGGCCACCGCAGTCATGAAGTTGGTGTCGCCCACCCACCGAGGTACGGCGTGCAGGTGCAGGTGTCGGGGGATGCCGGCACCGGCAGCGCGACCAAGGTTGGCGCCGAGGTTGACCCCTTCGGGACCGTAGGCCGCTTCGAGGGCAGCCACGCCGGCCCGGAGCGCCGACCACAGCTCGATACCCTCCTCCTCGCCCAGATCGGCCATCGACCGCACATGACGAATGGGCATGACCATGAGATGGCCACTGGCATAGGGGTAGGCGTTCAATGTGGCGAAGGTGTGCTCGCCCCGCCACAGCACGCCGTTGTCGGCCGACGGTGGGCCGCTGGCCGCGAGCCGACAGAAGACACACCGTTTCGGGTCGTCGAAAAAGCCGTCCTCATGGTGCTCTTGTGCTTCGAGCGTGGCGTCGGGAGGGAGGGCGCCCACTTCCACGGCCGAGGGGACCGACGTCACGTACTCGCTTCGCCATCCGGCCCACAGGTGATCCAGGCTCACCCGTCACCCGACCCGTTCAGGTGGGGCTCCCGGCGCTGGGCGATCTCTTGTTCGAGGTTCTCGCAGAATGCCATGAGCTCGACCCCGCGTTGGGGCTTTTGGGAGCCACGCCGGTTCACGCCCACCGTTCCGGCGGCCACGTCGTCGTCCCCCACCACCAGCACGTAGGGCAACTTGGCCATCTTGGCGTGGCGGATCCTGGAGCCGAGCTTCTCGTCGGCCGGGACCACGGACGACCGGATGCCGACGGCACACAGCCGGTCGTTCACCTTCTCGGCGTAGCCCTCGTGGACCTCGGCCACGGGAAGGACACGAACCTGTTCTGGGGCCAGCCACGTGGGGAAGGCACCGGCATGGTGCTCCAACAGGATGGCGAAGAATCGCTCCACCGATCCGAACAGGGCGCGGTGGATCATGATCGGCTGATGTCGGGCGTTGTCCGCCCCCACGTACTCCATCTCGAACCGCTTTGGCATCTGGAAGTCGAGCTGGATGGTGGACATCTGGTGGGTGCGCCCGATGGCGTCCCGGGCCTGCACCGAGATCTTCGGGCCGTAGAAGGCGCCTCCCCCTTCGTCCAAAACCAGATCGAGGTCCATGGCCTCGGCCGTGGCTCGCAAGGTCTCGGTGGCCTCTTCCCATTCGGCGTCCGTCCCCCCCGCCTTGCCCTCCGGTTTGGTCGACAGCTCCAAGAAGAAATCGTCCAGCCCGTAGTCGCGCAGCACATCGAGGACGAACAGCAGCGTCGAATGGAGCTCCGTCGCCATCTGGTCGCGAGCGCAGAAGATGTGGGCGTCATCCATCGTCAGGCCCCGCACCCGGGTCAGCCCGTGAACGACCCCGGACTTCTCGTAGCGGTAGACCGTGCCGAACTCGAAGAGCCGCATGGGCAGCTCACGGTAGGACCGCTGGCTGCTCTTGTAGAGGAGGATATGGAACGGGCAGTTCATAGGCTTCACGTAGTACTTCTGGCCGCCGTCGAGTTCCATGGGTGGGAACATGCCGTCGGCGAACCAGTCCAGGTGGCCCGAGGTCTCGAACAGCTCCGCCTTGGTGATGTGCGGGGTGTTCACGAAGTCGTAGCCGGCCTTGACGTGACGCTGGCGGGAGTACTCCTCCATCAGCCGCCGGACGGTGCCCCCCTTGGGATGGAAGACGGGCAGGCCCGAACCGATCTCCTCGGGGAACGAGAACAGGTCCAGCTCGGCACCGAGCTTCCGGTGGTCGCGACGCTCGGCCTCCTCCAGCTTGTGGATGTGGGCGTTGAGGGCTTTCTCCGATTCCCACGCCGTTCCGTAGATGCGTTGCAGCTGGGGGCGCTTCTCGTCGCCCCGCCAGTAGGCACCGGCCACCCGCATCAAGCGGAAGTGACCCAACCGGCTGGTCGAGGGCACATGCGGGCCCCGGCAAAGGTCGGTGAACGTCGGCGAGTTCCAGTACGTGGACACCTCTTGGCCTGGTTCCGTAGCCCCGGCATCCACCTCGTCGGCGCCCGCCCCCACTGCTTCGATGATCTCGCGCTTGAAGGGTTGGTCCTCGAACAGGCTCAGCCCCTCGGTGATCGAGTGCTCATGGCGGACGAACGGCTGGTCCTCAGCCAGGATCTCCCGCATGGTCGACTCGATTCTCCCAAGATCGTCATCGGAGAAATGTGCCCCACCGGGCAGCTCGAAGTCGTAGTAGAAGCCGTCCTCGATGACCGGCCCGATGGCGAAGTGTGCTCCGGGCCACAGCCGCAAGACGGCCTGGGCCAGGACGTGGGCGGTGGAATGGCGCAGCACCGCTCGGCCGGCGTCGGAGTCCGAGGTGACCACGGCGACCTCGGTCCCGTCGGTCAGGACGGTGGACAGGTCGACCTCGGCGCCATCGACGGTGGCCGCCACCGCCGCCGTGGCCAACCGTGGCCCGATGGACTTGGCGAACTCGAGGGCCGTCGTCCCAACGGGCAGCTCCTTGGTCGAGCCGTCGGGAAGCCGGACCGAGATTGCGCCTGCCATCATGCTGCCTTTCTCTGATGCGATGATCCCGACGGCACAACAGTCCGCCGGGAAACCGAGTGCTGCTGCCAAACGCCGGGACTTACAGAGTAATGCCGAGCAACGCGGCTCCTCGATCCACAGGCTGACCGGAGTCGGCCAGCTCATCCAGGGCAGCCAGGGCTACAGGCGTGGCGAGATCGTCATCGAGGGCGCGGCGAACGGCCTGCAGCGCCGGGTCGGCGCTCCCATCTCCGACCGGTGGACCTGATTGAACGGCCGCCTTCCTCCACGATTCGAGCCGAGCGGCCGCTTTGGGCATGTCATCGGTCGTCCACTCCCAGTCCTCCCGGTAGTGGTGGGCCAACAATGCCGTGCGGATGTCAGCGGGCTGCCAGTCTTCGAGAAGGTCGCCCACGAAGACCAGGTTGCCCAGGGACTTCGACATTTTGGTCCCATGCAGCCCGACGAGCCCCACGTGGAGCCAGTGACGCACGAAGGGTCTGCCGGTCACCGACTCGGACTGGGCCGTCTCGCACTCGTGGTGGGGGAAGACCAGGTCCCGGCCGCCGCCGTGGACATCGACGGTCTCGCCCAGCTCACGCAGCGCCAGTGCCGAACACTCGATATGCCAACCGGGCCGACCGGGACCCCATCTCGACTCCCAGGATGGTTCGTCGGGCAGCGATGGTTGCCACAGGACGAAGTCGAGGGGGTTGCGCTTGTTCGGGTCGCCGGGGTTGCCACCGTTCTCGCCAGCCAGAGGCAGCATGGCCGCCGCATCCAGATGGCTCAACTCGCCGAAGCGACTGAAGGTCGAGACATCGAAGTACACCGACTCACCCGACTGGTAGGCATGGCCACTGTCGAGCACGGCGGCGATCAGGGTCAGGATGTCCGGAATGGCCGAAGTGGCCCGAGGCTCGGACCAGGCGGGGATGAGCCCGAGGGTGTTCATATCGGCGTCGAACCGGGCGATCTCCTCGGCGGCCAGGTCGAGGTAGTGCACGCCGAGCTCTCTCGCCTTGCGCAGGATGTCGTCGTCCACGTCGGTCACATTGCGCACGCACCGGGTCTCGTGGCCGAGATCGCGCAGTCGCCTCTGCAGGATGTCGAAGGTGAGGTACACGGCGGCATGGCCGAGGTGAGCGGCATCGTACGGAGTGATCCCACACGAATAGAGGGTGACCAAGGGACCGGGCTCGAAGGGCACGACCGCCTGGCGGGCAGTGTCGTAGAGGCGCATCATGGGCCGGTGCTCGCCTGTCAGCTGTCGAAGCCGGCCAGGACGACCGTCGAGTGGACCTTGTGGCGGATGTTCACGCTGATAAGCACGGCCGTGAAGGCCTCGATGGGCGCCGCCTGGGACATGGTGCCCGCATCGATACCCCGCAGCCCTTCGATCCCGTCGATCAGGTCAACCGTTGCCTTGATGGCGTCGGGGTGGTCCGAGCACACCAGTACGTCGGCCTGGAGGGGAACATCGAGCTTGATCATCTCCGATGCGGGAAGATGATGGAGCGAGGCCGACACCAGCGAATCGGGCAGGACGGCTTGGATCGACGCCGCCATCGAGCCCCGCGGTGGCACCAGGGCCAGGAATTCCCGCCCCTCTTTGGCCAAGGCGTTGACCATGGAGATCACGACCTTACCGGCCAGTGCTGGAGCCAAGGGCTCCAGCGTGGACACCGTGCCCTCCCAAGGTGTGGCCACGACCACCAGGTCACACTGGGCGACGTCGGCGTTTGCCGCCCCGTCGACCTTGAGGTTGAGCTCGGGCCATACCTCCCGCAGATGCTCGGACACCTCCACCGCTCGGTCCGGGTCACGCGATCCGATGACTACCGGGGTCCCTCCGACGGCCAATCGTGCTGCCAGCCCCCGCCCGGCTGGGCCTGTTCCTCCGAGTATTCCGACACGCATGAGCCATACCCTTGCACACACAACCGCCGACCTCGCACCCGGTGGGCGACCGGCCGGGGTCAGCCGACTCCCCCGGTGTGGTTTGAGCCAACTCCCTCGGTGAGGGTCAGCCGACTCCCCCGGTGTGGGGACGGATCGGCCTGTAACCTGACCGCCTGATGGGACTGCTAACTGGAAAGCGAATCCTGGTGACGGGGGTACTGACCGACGCCTCGTTGGCCTTTGCCGTCGCCCGCCTGGCTCAAGCGGAGGGCGCCGAGGTCGTCCTCAGCGGCGCCGGACGTGGCCTGTCGCTGACGCGCCGGACGGCGCGCAAGCTTCCGGACCCGGTCGACGTCCTGGAGATCGACGTGGCCCAGCCCGAGCAACTGGCGGCGGCGGCGGCCGAGCTCGGGTCGAAATGGGACCGCCTGGACGGCCTCCTCCACGCCATCGCCTTCGCGCCGCCGGAATGCCTGGGTGGGGACATCTTCGAGGCCGACTGGGACCAGGTACAGGTAGCCCTGCATGTCTCCGCCTACTCGTTGAAGGCTTTGGCCCAGGCCTTCCGGCCCTTGCTCGCCGCCGCGGGGTCCGACGGGGGTGTTGGTGCATCCATCGTCGGCCTCGACTTCGATGCCACCGTGGCCTGGCCCGCCTACGACTGGATGGGTGTGTCCAAGGCGGCCCTCGAGTCCCTCTCCCGCTATCTGGCCCGAGATCTGGGGCCCGACAAGGTCCGGGTGAACCTGGTGGCCGCCGGACCGGTCAAGACAATGGCGGCCAAGTCCATCCCCGGGTTCAGTGCCTTCGAGGACACCTGGGCGGCCCGGGCGCCACTCGGGTGGGACCTCCTGGATACTGACGTGGTGGCTCGCGCCTGTGTCGCACTGTTCTCGGACCTCTTCCCCATGACCACGGGAGAGATGGTGCACGTTGACGGTGGCGTCCATGCCACCGGCGCCTGAGCCAACCGTCGGCGCCCCGGCGCTCGGCGGGTCACGTCGATCCTTGGAGGACCCATGCCGACCTCAGACGAACTGAGATCCCTCATCGCTAGGTACGTGGCCACGTTGAACGCTCGGGATCCCGATGCCATAGCCGCCCTGTTCGCTGAGGACGCCGTCCAGGCGGACCCGGCATCGAACCCTCCGAATGTCGGGCGGGAGGCCATCGGGACGTTCTTTGCCGGCAGCATCGAAGCCAGCGACGGCTGGACCTTCTCGGCCCCGACGGTTCATACCTGCGGGGACCACGTGGCCATCAACTTCCGGATCGCGGTGGAGGCTGTGGGTACCACGATGATCATGAGCGGGATCGAAGTTTTCGCCGTCGATGAGGCCGGTCTGATCGCCTCGGTGCACGCCTATTGGGACGAGGCAGACGTCTCGGTCACGTAGGGAGTTGGATGGCCTGGGGCCCAGGTGTGCGACCCGGCATCGTCGGCGTCACCCCGGTGCGCCTCACTCGCCGAGCTCATCGACGGAGCCGCCAGACAACAGCCCGGTGACGTCGGCAGCCATGGCATCACACAGCTCGATCAACGACTCCATCCTGGCCGTCGGTTCGTCCGTCTCGAGCAGGTGCTGGCGGTCCATGAGGTTCAGCGGTGCCAGTGCGCACAGCCGCCAGCCGACTACTTCTGGCTGGTCCCCGAGGTCAAGGTCGTGGGGCAGCGCGGGGATGTCTCCCATCTCGGAGAGGAGCGAGCGCAACCGGCGCACCGAGCTCTCCGCCGACGCCAGCGCGGGGCTCTCATCGCCAAAAGGAATATCGGCGATCTCTTCCACCATCGCCTGCGGGTACGGGTCGTCCGGTAGCCACTCGTGCACTCGCACGCGGCGGAGACCCCTGGCCTCCAAGAACAGCCGATTGTCGGGAAGCTGAGACGCCCGGTCGATCCGAGCCACCGTGCCCGTGTCGACCCGTTCGTCCCCGCCGCCCGTCTCCCTCCCCCGGCTGATCATGACCACTCCGAATTCCCGGTCCTGGCCCAGGCAGTCGGCAGTGAGGGCGAGGTATCGCGGTTCGAAGATGTGGAGGGGTAGCTCACCACCGGGAAATAGGACGGTCGA
>JAUTXB010000205.1 GCA_030838245.1 Acidimicrobiaceae bacterium | reverse complement strand
ACGGCCGCGACGGCTCTCGACGGCCGCGACGGCTCTCGACGGCAAGGCGGTCGGGCGAAGGAGGCGAATGGGAGACGATGGCGCAGTGCGGAGCTGATCCGGCGCGCTCGCTCATCGACGCAGAGCGCGCCGTGAAAGGGGAGCAGGTATAGTCGGGTTCTGACCGTAAAACGGGTCCTGTGAGGCCCGAACGGACAGGAGGAGCAGGTGGCCGAACGCGAACGCAGTCATACCCGACCAAGGGGTGCTGTATTCGTTCCCCGTGCTCAGGTGATGTCGGCATCCGACGTCCACCGAGCTGTGACCCGCATGGCCCACGAGATCGCCGAGCGGAACCGCGGCCTCCACGATCTGGTGCTGATCGGGCTGCAGACCGGAGGGATCGCCATCGCTCGGCGGCTGGCCGAGTCACTCGAAGCGGCGGAGGGCACGACCATTCCCGTCGGCACCATGGATGTGGCCTTCTACCGTGACGACATCGGGCTTCGTCCTGTCCTTCCCGAGGCGGTGACGGACATCTCGTTCGACCTGACCGGGTCGACCGTGGTCCTGGTGGACGACGTGCTCTTCACGGGGCGGACGATCCGGGCGGCACTCAATGCGCTGGGGGAGTACGGGCGGGCACAAGCAGTGCAGCTGGCTGTCATGGTCGACCGGGGGCACCGCGAGCTACCCATCCGCCCCGACTATGTCGGCAAGAACCTGCCCACGCGACGCGACGAGATGGTCGACGTCACCGAAGAAGGGGTGGCCTTGGGCGACCTGGTGACGCGGTGAAGCACCTCCTTGCCGTGGACGACCTGGGTCGAGACGGGATCGTCGAAGTCCTTCAGCTGGCCGACTCGTTCGTCGAAGTGGCTCAGAGGGCCAATCCCAAGGTGCCGGCCCTCCGGGGTCGAACGGTCGCCACGCTGTTCTTCGAGGACTCGACGCGAACGCGCGTCTCGTTCGAGACTGCGGCCAAGCGCCTCTCTGCCGACGTCCTTTCCTTTGCCGCCGGCTCGTCGTCCCTCAAAAAGGGCGAATCGCTGCGGGACACCGTCGAGACCATCGAGGCGATGGGAATCGACGCAGTCATCGTTCGCCACTCGTCGTCCGGCGCCCCGTTCCAAGTGGCCAACTGGGTGACCAACTCGAGCGTGATCAACGCGGGAGACGGTTGGCACGAGCATCCCACCCAGGCGTTGTTGGACCTCTATACCGTGCGCCAGGTGGTGGGGGACGAGAGCATGGATTGCTTCGACGGCCTGCAGGTGGCCATCGTCGGGGACATCCGTCACAGCCGAGTGGCCCGGTCGCAAGTAGCGGCCTACAGCGCGCTGGGCGCCGAAGTGACCCTGGTCGCACCGGCCACCTTGCTGCCGCCATCGCTGGATGGCTGGCCCATCGCGGGGACGAGTCACGACTTGGACGACGTGCTGGCCAAGGCGGCGGTGGTGTCACTGCTCCGCATCCAGGCCGAACGGGGAAGCGCCGGCTTCGTACCCAGCTTGCGGGAGTACACCGCCGGGTACGGGCTCACGGCGCGGCGGGCGGCTCTGCTCCGCCCTGAGGCCATCGTCCTCCACCCTGGGCCCATGGTGCGGGGAGTGGAGATCGCGTCGGAGGTCGCCGACCTGGCCTCTGCCCACATGACCCGTCAGGTGAGCAATGGGGTGGCCATACGCATGGCTGTCCTCTTCTTGCTGCTGGGTCAGGGATCGATCGGCGGCATCCGCGGCGGGTTGACCCATCAGGAGCCCGAGGAGCCCGAGGAGTTGGAGGAGTTGGAGGAGTTGGAGGAGTTGGACGGAGAGCAGCCGATCCCCCGGAACAGGAAGAGCCGAGACATGGAACCGCCAAGCTCAGGACGGCCAAACCTGAAGCAGGCAGACAGTGACGACGAGGAGACCGATGGCTGAGCCCACGTTCATCATCACCGGAGGCACGGTCATCGATGCCACCGGGGAGCGGCGAGCCGACGTCCTCGTCTATGAGGGCCTGGTGCGTGAAGTGGCGGAAGGGCTCGACGTCCCGCTGGGGGCCACGGTGCTCGATGCCGGCGGGTGCATCGTCGCCCCCGGACTGGTCGACCTGCACACCCACCTCCGCGAGCCCGGACGGGAAGAGGCGGAAACGGTAGAGACCGGTACCCGCGCCGCCGCGCTGGGTGGCTACACAGCTGTGGTGGCCATGCCCAACACCGACCCGCCGTTGGACACGGCCGCAGCCGTGCGCCAGGTGCTCGAGCTCGGTCGATCGGCATCGGCTCAGGTGGCGGTGGCCGGCGCTATTACCGTCGGCCGGGCCGGTGAACGGCTGGCTCCCATGGCCGAGCTGGCCGAGCTCGGTGTCCGCCTGTTCACTGACGACGGTGCCGGGGTCCAGTCGGCAGGCTTGATGCGTAAGGCCTTGGAGTACGCCCGGGGTATCGGTGTGACCTTGGCCCAGCATTGCGAGGACGGGTCCTTGGCCTGTGACGGCGCCATGCACGAGGGTGCCTGGTCGAGCCGGCTAGGCCTCCCCGGGATGCCGGCGGCGGCCGAGGAGGTCATGGTGGCCCGGGACATCGCCCTGTCCAGGCTGACCGGCGCACCGGTGCACTTCCTCCATCTGTCGACGGCGGCATCGATCGACCTCGTTCGGCGGGCAAAGGCCGATGGCTTGGCCGTCACGGCCGAGGCCGCCCCGCACCACTTCACGCTGACCGACGCGGAGGCGGCCGGATACGACCCGGTGTTCAAGGTGAACCCGCCCCTCCGGCCCCAATCGGATGTCGACGCCGTTCGGGCCGGACTGGCCGACGGTGCCATCGACGCCATCGCCACCGACCACGCCCCGCACACGCCGGAGACCAAAGACCAGCCGTTCGATCAGGCGCCGCCGGGCATGCTCGGCCTTGAAACGGCATTGGCTC